>NZ_DEYR01000016.1:0-82390 GCF_002364635.1 Pseudomonas sp. UBA3153 | reverse complement strand
CACCGACGCCAGCGTGACCGCGGCCGCCAACGCTGCCGCTGCCGCCACCGGCGCCACTGCTGCCAGCGTCGCTTCGGCCGTGGCCGCGGCCTCCGAAGCGCTGGGCACTGCGCCCTACGCTTCGAACTTGACCTTCAATGCCTCCGGGAACCTGGTTGGCGCAACCGGCTTCGACGGTGTCGCCACGTCCCCGGCCGGCGTTCTTTCGCTGACCGACTGGGTGCCTGCGACCATCACCAACCGCAACACCAATCCGGTTACCTGGGGCAGCAACGGCGCCACGGCCAATGCCACGGGCCTGACCGTGGACATGCGCGGTTCGACCCAGACCAACACCAACTTCGCGGTGAACAGCGTGAGCCAGGACGGTTACACCACCGGTCAGCTGTCCGGCCTGGAAGTCGCCGACGACGGCAGCCTGTTCGCCACCTACACCAACGGGCAGTCCAAGGTGATCGGCCAGACCGTGCTGGCGACGTTCGCCAACATGCAGGGCCTGACGCCGGTCGGCAACACCGACTGGGCAGAGTCCTTCGCCTCCGGCGAGCCGGTGATCGGCGTACCGGGTTCGGGAACGCTGGGCACGCTGTCCTCCGGCTCGCTGGAGGACTCGAACGTCGACCTGACCGCCGAGCTGGTCAACCTGATCGTCGCCCAGCGCAACTACCAGGCGAACGCCAAGACCATCGAGACCGAGAGCACCATCTCCCAGACCATCATCCAGATGACCTGACCCCGTTCCAGGCGGCAGATAACTGCCGCCTGGTCCGTTTCAAGAAAGCCTCGTTCGAGGCTTTTTCTTTTAAAATCAGTTTCCTAAAGCGTAATTTCGTTTTTGGCATAGCGCTTGCTTTATCACTCTCGAACGATTCAATGACGGCGCTCCTCCGTCGCTTCGAGGTGATTCATGGACAAACTTCTCTACGTCGCCATGACCGGTGCCAGCCAGAACGAGATGGCCCAGCGCGCGCACGCCAACAATCTGGCGAACGTCTCGACATCCGGCTTCCGCAAGGACCTGGAGCAAGCGCGCTCCATGCAGGTCTTCGGCGAGAGCATGCCGTCGCGGGTCTACGCCATGAGCGAACGTCCAGCCACTGACTTCACCCCGGCAGCGCTGCAGGAGACCGGCCGCGATCTCGACGTCGCCATCGAAGGCGACGGCTGGATGGCCGTGCAGGCGCCCAGCGGTGGCGAGGCCTACGTGCGCACCGGCAGCCTCGAGGTCGACGCCGTCGGCATCCTGCGTACCGCCAGTGGCTTTCCGGTGCTGGGCAACGGTGGGCTGATTTCCGTACCGCCGGCGACCAAGATCGAGATCGGCCAGGACGGCAGCATCAGCATCCGCTCCCAAGGCCAAAGCGCCAACGTCATCGCCCAGGTCGACCGCCTCAAGCTGGTCAACCCGGACCAGAAGCAGATGGAGAAGGGCACCGACGGCCTGATCCACATGAAGGCCGGCCAGCCCGCGCCGGACGTGGATGCCAACGTGCGCGTGGCCTCCGGCTTCGTCGAGGCGAGCAACGTCAACGCCGCCGAGGAGATGACCTCGATCCTTGCGCTGTCCCGCCAATTCGAACTGCACATCAAGATGATGCGAACCGCCGAGGACGACTCGGCCGCCTTGGCCAAGGTTTTGCAATTCAGCTGAACAAGTGATTGAGGCGTCGAAAAACCGACGCGAGGAGAAGCCACATGCTTTCTGCACTTTGGGTCGCGAAGACCGGTCTGTCCGCCCAGGACATGAACCTAACCACCATTTCCAACAACCTGGCGAACGTCTCGACCACCGGCTTCAAGCGTGATCGCGCCGAGTTCCAGGACCTGCTCTATCAGGTTCGCCGTCAGCCGGGCGCCCAGGCGACCCAGGACAACCAGCTGCCGTCCGGCCTGCAGCTGGGTACCGGTGTGCGCATCGTCGGCACGCAGAAGAACTTCACCGAAGGCAGCCTGCAGACCACCGACCAGCCGCTCGACATGGCGGTCAACGGCGATGGCTTCTTCCAGGTGACCATGCCCGACGGCACCGTCTCCTACACCCGCGATGGCACCTTCCACCTGAACTCCGATGGCCAGGTGGTGACTGCCAACGGCTTTCCGCTGGAGCCGGCGATCGTCGTTCCGCCGGAAACCCAGACCTTCACCGTTGGTGAGGACGGCACCGTTTCCGTCACCGTATCCGGCAGCTCGACGCCGACCGTGATCGGCAACATCCAGACCGCCAACTTCATCAATCCGGCCGGCCTGCAGGCCACCGGCAACAACCTGTTCATGGAGACCGCCTCCAGCGGCGCGCCGCAGACCGGTACGCCGGGCCTAAACGGCCTCGGCACCGTGCTGCAGAACACCCTGGAAAACTCCAACGTCAGCACGGTCGAGGAGCTGGTGAACATGATCACCACCCAGCGTGCCTACGAGATGAACTCCAAGGTCATTTCCACCGCCGATCAGATGCTCGGCTTCGTCACCCAGAACCTGTGATACCCGCGAGGTAGCGCTCCATGAACCGCCTTACCGTTATCGTCCCTGTGCTCGGAGCGCTTTTTCTCGCAGGATGCGTGGCCCCGGCCGCCAAGCCCAACGATCCGTATTACGCGCCGGTGATGCCGCGCACGCCGATGCCGGCCGCCGCCACCAATGGCTCGATCTACCAGCCGGGTTTCGACCAGAACCTGTACAGCGACCGCAAGGCTTTCCGCGTCGGCGACATCATCACCATCACGCTGCAGGAACGTACCCAGGCGAGCAAGAACGCCAGCTCCGACATCTCCAAGGACAGCTCGGCCAACCTCGGCCTGACCTCGCTGTTCGGCGGCGCGGTGTCCGGGACCAACCCGCTGACCAAGAACAGCATGGACCTCAGCGCCCAGTTCTCCGGCAGCCGCGATAACAAGGGCGACTCCAAGGCCGCGCAGGGCAACAGCCTGACCGGTTCGCTGACGGTGACCATCGCCGAAGTGCTGCCCAATGGCGTGCTCGCCGTCCGCGGCGAGAAATGGCTGACGCTGAACACCGGCAACGAGCTGATGCGCATTTCCGGCCTGGTTCGCGCCGATGACATCGCCACCGACAACACCGTCGTGTCGACCCGCGTGGCCGACGCCCGCATCACCTATTCCGGCACCGGCTCGTTCGCCGATGCCAGTCAGCCGGGCTGGCTGAGCCAGTTCTTCACCAGTCCGCTGTGGCCCTTCTGAGGCGCATGATCATGTTCAAGTCGATGTTCGTCGGGATCGCTCTGCTGTTGTCCGCAACCGTCGCTCACGCCGAGCGGCTCAAGGACATCGCCAGCATCCAGGGTGTGCGCAGCAACCAGCTGATCGGTTACGGCCTGGTGGTCGGCCTCAGTGGTACGGGCGACCAGACCACGCAGACCCCGTTCACCATCCAGACCTTCAACAACATGCTCGCGCAGTTCGGCATAAAAGTGCCGCCTGGCGGCAACGTGCAGCTGAAAAACGTTGCCGCCGTCTCGATCCATGCCGACCTGCCGGCGTTCGCCAAGCCGGGCCAGACCATCGATGTGACGATCTCCTCGATCGGCAACTCGAAGAGCCTGCGCGGCGGCAGCCTGCTGATGACGCCGCTGAAGGGGATCGACGGCAACGTCTACGCGGTGGCCCAGGGCAACCTGGTGGTCGGCGGCTTCGACGCCGAGGGCCGCGACGGCTCGAAGATTACCGTCAACGTTCCGTCGGCCGGACGCATCCCCGGTGGCGCGACCGTCGAGCGCCCGGTGCCGAGCGGCTTCGACCAGGGCAACAGCCTGACGCTGAACCTCAACCGTTCGGACTTCACCACCGCGAAGCACATCGTCGACAAGATCAACGAGCTGCTTGGCCCGGACGTTGCATCAGCCATTGATGGAGGCTCTGTACGCGTCAATGCTCCGTTGGATCCGAACCAGCGCGTCGACTACATCTCGATTCTCGAGAACCTCGACATCGATCCGGGTCAGGCGGTTGCCAAGGTCATCATCAACTCGCGTACCGGCACCATTGTCATCGGCCAGAACGTCAAGGTTTCACCCGCAGCGGTGACCCATGGCAGCCTGACCGTAACCATCAGCGAAGACCCGATCGTCAGCCAACCCAACGCGCTGGCGGGCGGCGAAACGGTGGTGGTACCGAATTCGAAGATCAAGGCGGAACAGGAAGCCAAGCCGATGTTCAAGTTCGGCCCGGGTACCACGCTGGACGAGATCGTCCGTGCGGTTAACCAGGTCGGCGCGGCACCGGGCGATTTGATGGCCATCCTCGAAGCTCTGAAACAGGCCGGCGCCTTGCAGGCCGATCTGATCGTCATCTAAGCGGGGATTACAGCGATGGACTCACGCCTGGGCGGGAACTACAGCAGCAACACCGACTCGGGCTCGGTCACTGATCTGAACCGTCTCGCCGCCATGAAAGGCAAGAACCGGGACAGCGCGGAGAACGTCAAGAAAGTCGCCCAGGAGTTCGAGTCGCTGTTCCTCAGCCAGATGATGAAGTCCATGCGTTCGGCGAACGAAGTGCTGGCCGACAAGGACAGCCCGTTCTCCAGCCAGACCAGCAAGCAGTACCAGGACATGCACGACCAGCAGCTGGCGATGAACCTGTCCAAGGAGGGCGGCATCGGCCTGGCGGGCGTGCTCGAGCGCCAGCTCAGCCACACCACCAGCGGCGCCGGGCGGAAGAATCCGTTCGCCCAGTCCGGCGATGCCGCCGCGGTGACCGCGACCGCCGACAAGGGCAAGACCCAGCCCAACGGCGCGGTGTGGCCGTCGTCCTCGAAGAAGCTCGCCGCCGTTGATCCGACCCGCGACGACTCCAAGCTGATCAACCAGCGTCGCCTGTCGCTGCCCGCGTCGATTTCCCAGCGCATCGCCGCCGGCATCGTCCCGGACAGCGCCGAGAAGACCGCTGCGGTCGCCAGCATCGCCGAGCAGATCGGCAGCGACTGGAAGCAGGTTCAGCAGAGCGCGCAGACCCAGGCCGCCAATCCCTTCCAGAACCGCATCCCCGGCCTCGACAAGAGCGCCGCGCCGGCGTCGATCAGCAAGGCCGACGCAGTCGCCGCCACCAGCGAGAAGACCCGTTTCAGCAGCAAGGAAGACTTCATCCAGACCATGCTGCCGATGGCCGAAGCCGCCGCCAAGCGCATCGGCGTCGACCCGCGTTACCTGGTCGCCCAGGCCGCGCTGGAAACCGGCTGGGGCAAGCACATGATTCGCCAGGCCGACGGCAGCAACGCCAACAACCTGTTCGGCATCAAGTCGCACGGCTGGAAGGGCGGTTCGGTGAACGCGGTGACCAACGAGTACGTCGGCGGCAAGGAAGTGAAGGAAGTCGCCAAGTTCCGCACCTACGACTCCTACGCGGACAGCTTCCACGACTACGTGGACTTCCTGCAGACCAACGAGCGTTACGGCGATGCCCTGAAGACCAACGGCAACTCCGAGAAATTCATGACCGAACTGCAGGAAGCCGGCTACGCCACCGATCCGCGTTACGCCCGCAAGGTGAACCAGATCGCACGCAGCATGGATACCTATCACTCGATCCAGACGCTGGCCTCGGTCGGCTCCGGCACCACTCGTATATAAGGCCTGAGCCATGTCGAACCTACTTTCCATCGGTCTTTCCGGACTGTCTGCCAGCCAGGCGGCGCTCAACGTCACCGGTAACAACATCACCAACGCCGACACCGCCGGCTACACGCGCAAGACCACCGAGCAGGTGGCGGCGCCGTCGCAGCGCAGCGGCAACGTCTACATCGGCAGCGGCACCACGCTGACCGATGTTCGACGCATGTACAGCAGCTACCTGGGCACCCAGGTGAACACCAGCACCTCGCTGAGCAGCGACTCGCAGTCGTACTACACCCAGATCCAGCAGGTGAACTCGCTGCTGGCCGACAGCACCACGGGCATCAGCACCGTGCTGCAGAGCTTCTTCACCTCGCTGCAGACCGCTGCCGCGAGCCCGACCGATGCCGCCTCGCGGCAACTGCTGCTGACCCAGAGCAACGCGCTGTCCAGCCGTTTCAACGCGATCTACGACCAGCTCGCCGACCAGAACGGCTACATCAACGAGCAGCTCGGCAGCATGACCAACCAGGTCAACAAGCTGGCCTCCAACGTCGCCCAGTACAACCTGGCGATCACCCAGGCCGCGTCCACCGGTGCCACGCCCAACGACCTGCTCGATGCACGCGACGAGACCGTTCGCCAGCTCAACGAGCTGATCGGCGTGTCGGTGGTTAACCAGGATGGCAACTACAACCTGTACATCGGTTCCGGCCAGCCGCTGGTCGTCGGCAACAGCGCCTCGACGCTGAACGCCACGCCGAGCCAGGACGACCCGACGCGCTACGCGCTGACCCTGACCCAGGGTTCGGCTACCCGTGACGTCACCTCCGCGGTGACCGGCGGCGAGATCGGCGGCCTGCTGCGCTACCGCACCGACGTGCTCGACTCGACGATGAACGAGCTCGGGCGCATGGCGCTGGTCGTTTCCGATGCGGTCAACAGCCAGCTCGGCCAGGGCCTGGACCTGAAGGGTGAGTTCGGCGCTCCGCTGTTCGGCGACATCAACAGCGCCACGCTGATCGCCCAGCGCAGCCTCGCGCAGGAGGGCAACAGCAGCGCCACGTCTAACTTCAACGTCACCATCAAGGACTCCGGCGCGCTGACCACCAGCGACTACGAAGTCACCTTCACCGACAGCACGCACTACACGGTGACCCGCTCCTCCGACGGTGCCAAGTTCCCGTCCGGGAACGGCACCTTCGACACCGCGACGAATCCCGCGCCGGTGGTCGATGGATTTTCCCTGCAGCTCACCGGCGGCAACGCTGCGGCGGGCGACACCTTCACCATCATCCCCACGCGTACCGCGGCCGGTTCCATCAGCACCTCGATGACCGATGCCGGGCAACTGGCGTTCGCCGCGCCGCTGGCCGGCGTTATCACCACCGGCAACTACGGTTCCGGGGCAATTACCCAGCCCACGCTGACCACCAAGATCGACATCACCGACCCCGTCGCCCAGGCCAACATGCAGGCGAGCCTGAAGAGCGGCATGCCGGTGAAGATGGTGTTCGACGCCGCCGGCGCCGGAACCCAGGGTTACAACCTCTACGATTCGGCCGGCAACAACATCGGCACCGGCACCATCGTGCCGGGCAACAACAACACCGTGACGGTCAACGTGGCGGCCAACCCGCCCAGCGTGCCCTCGGCGTTCAGCTTCGAGACGTCCATCAGCGGCAAGCCGGGTGCCGGCGACAGCTTCACCTTCTCGTTCAACGCCAATGGCACCGCCGACAACCGCAACGCGCAGAGCCTGCTGGACCTGCAGACCAAGGCCACCATCGGCTCCAGCGGCAGCAGCTCGGGCAAGAGTTTCGTCGCCGCCTACAGCTCACTGATTGAGCAGGTCGGCGCCAAGACCAACCAGGCCAAGCTGGATGCCAGCGCGACCTCGGCGATCCTGACCCAGGCGAAGAGCAGCTGGGATTCCTACTCGGGGGTCAACCTCGACGAGGAGGCCGCCAACCTCATCAAGTTCGAGCAGTACTACAACGCGTCGTCCCAGATCATCCAGATCGCGCGCAGTACCTTCGACACCTTGATCAACAGCTTTTAAGCGGAGGCTGAGAAATGCGTCTTTCCACCTCGCAGGTGTTCACCTCCAACGTCTCCGGTTACCAGAAAGGGTACTCGGAGATCGTCAAGACCCAGCAGCAGCTGTCCAGCGGCGTGCGCATCCAGACCCCGGCGGACGACCCGGTGGGCGCCGCGCGCCTGTTGCAGCTCGAGCAGCAAAGTTCCGAACTCGGCCAGTACAGCACCAACCTGACCACGGCGACCAACAGCCTGACCCAGGAGGAGGGCGTCCTGACCTCCGTGACCAACGTGCTACAGCGCGCCCGCGAACTGGCGGTGCGCGCCGGTAACGGCTCGCTGTCGGACAACGACCGCACCTCGATCTCCAGCGAACTGGAACAGATCCAGACCCAGCTGATGAACCTGATGAACAGCAAGGACTCCAGCGGGCAGTACCTGTTCAGCGGTTCCAACAGCGGCACCCAGCCCTACATCCAGAACCCCGACGGCACCTATACCTACCAGGGAGACCAGGGCGCGCTGGGCCTGCAGGTGGCCAGTTCGACGCGGATGTCGATCAACGACAGCGGCTGGAGCGTGTTCGAGAACGTCACCAACGCCAGTCGGACCTATTCGGATGCGCCCACCCGCGACTACACCGATCCGGACACCGGCGTGGCCGTGACCGGCCCCGTCGCCGCGGGCGATCAGCGCGTGTTCCTTTCCCAGGGGCTGGTGCAGAACGACAGCAAGTACAACGACAGCTTCCGCGCGGGCTCGCCGTACACCCTGGAGCTGGTCAGCAGCACGCAGTTCAGGATCACCGACAGCGCCGGCGTGGATGTCACGTCCGAGGCTTCCGCCACCAACGGCAGCTTCGATCCGACCGCGATCGACGGCAACACAGTGACCTTCCGCGGCGTCAGCCTGGAACTGGACGTCGCCCTCAAGGAGAACGACAACTCCGCCGACAGTTCGCTGGACAACCTGCTTACCGGCTACAGCTTCGACTTCGGCATGGCGCCCGACGAGTTCGCCGTGACCCGCAGCGCGACCAACACCTCCAGTGCGCAGATGACCGCCAGCGTCGCCAACCAGAACGCCTACACCACGCAGTTCCCGGCCAACGGTGTGATCGTCCAGTTCAGCAGCGCGACCGCCTACTCGGTGTACGCTCAGCCGATGAAGGCGGGCGATGCGGCAATTTCCACCGGCACCCTTGGCGCGGTCTTCCCGCAGACCATCAGTGCCGGCGGCGTGGACATGACCATCAGCGCCGTGCCGGCCAACGGCGACCAGTTCACCCTGCAGCCCAAGTCGCAGGAAACCCAGGGCATCCTGGAAACCATCTCCAACCTGACCGCTGCCCTGAAGACGCCGACCTCGGGCGACACCGCGGCGCAGCTCGCCCTGCGCGACGCGGTCGCCTCGGCGATCACCAACCTCGACAAGGGTTCCAACCAGGTCCTCGCCACACAGGCCTCGATCGGCGCACGACTGAACACCATCGATGTGCTGAGCACCGAGAACGAAACCCTCTCCATCACCAACAAATCCACCCAGTCGGACATCCGCGACACCGACATGGCCGCCGCGACCACCCAACTGGTCCTGCAGCAAACCATGCTCGAAGCGGCCCAGGCCTCGTTCATCAAGATCAGCCAGCTGAGCCTGTTCGACAAGATGTAGGGCTTCGCTGGCTGCTCCACTCTCCGATCATCGGCTGAGGCTTGTCCGGCATCGCCGCTAGCAGTCCTTGGCATCCCCTTGCTTCCCGTTCCGCATCGGTCTGCCCGTCCTTGGTAGTTCGACGGGCCGGTGTGCACGTCTGTTATGTCGCTGGCCGATTTTTTGCTTATTCTCAATCAGCGACATTTTGTTGGCGGTCAGTAGGCGAATACGCTCTTGATTTCGTCTGCCATGAGGGCAAGGCGGTTCTCGGGGAGCCTCACTGGGCAGCGTATTGTCGAGCATGTCAAAGCGGAAGTGCTGGGTGGAGGGTGCTAGATGAACGGGACCATCGCAAAGAAGATGCAAATGTCTTCCGAGACGCATAAGTTGCTGCTGACGGCGGCCGGAACGGGGACTGCCTATTCCTATGCCTTGGCCAAGGCCAAATGGTTTCCAAACATCGTTCTGTTCACGGGCGATATAAACGTTGCCGAGCAGGTAACAGCCTCGGTATTTGCAGATGAGCATATTGTCTTGCCGCGCTTCGATGAGAACGGATTTCTGGATTCTGTCGAGAATCAGATTCGATCTAATGCCATCGATAGCTATATTCCGCTTATCGATGGCGAGGTGGTACTTGCAGCAGAGGCGGCGAACCGACTGACAGTCCGGGTGGCCAGCAACGGTCTGGCATTCTGCAGGGCGGCTATCGCAAAGAGCCGCTACGCAGAGCTAATCGGCGATGTCCCCATGAGTGTGCCTAAGAAGCTGGAAGTGACAGCGCTTCCAGGCTTGAGTCGTTTCATCGCGAAGAAAGATGGCGGTTTCGGTGGCCGCGCAACTCAAATCCTTTCTTTTGAGGCGTTTGAAAGTGGTGACTTCGATGAGAAGTGGCACTTCTACGAGTACGTTGAGGGCCCGGAGTACACCGTGGATTGCTTTCCGGCAAGGGGAGAGGTTTTTACATCGGTGCGGCAGCGTCTCGAAGTGAAATCCGGTGTATGCACGAAAGCCCGAATCTTGGACGAGCCGCCACTGTCGGCTTTCGCGCAGCATTTGGTTGAGTACTTTTCTCTTTCACATCCATTCTGTTTTCAAACCCGCTGTCATGAGGGCAGGCACTACCTTATTGATATAAACCCCCGCTTGGGTGCGGGAACAGCGATGAGCGCCGCCAATGGTATGGATTTCTTTTCCGCCCATCTGGCTCAACTGATGGGCGATGATCCGCTGCGCTATCTGTCGCCTCTGCATGCCGAATGTATCGTTACCCGGCAATACACCGAGTATTTGATGAGTGGGTCGTCGTGAGGATTGGTTTGGACCTGGACGGCACTCTTCTGGAATGCCGTCAGCGACAGATGACACTGCTGCAGGTCCGGGCCAAGGCATGCGCAGTGGACATAGATGCCGATTCTTTCTGGAACTTAAAGCGTAATGGCCTCAGCAACAGGGCGGCATTAAGCAACTTCGGCGTTTCCGCAACCGCTTCCCGTTCCATCTGTTCTGGGTGGGAGCATTCGATAGAAGACTTTCCCTGGTTGTCATTCGACCGGTTGCTTCCCGGAGTTGCGGAGGTATTGACGCGCTGGCGCGAGACCGGAAATACGCTGCATCTTGTTTCCGCGCGCAGAAATCGGTGTAACGCCATGCAGCAGTTACATGCTCTGAGTTTGAATATCTTCGACAGTGTCATATTCGTGAATCCCCTGAAACTGGGAGCAAAAATAGCAGCGCTCTCCGATCTTCGACCGGATATTTATATCGGCGATACGGAGCGTGATTACGATGACGCCATCCAGGCAGGCGTTTGCCCACTCCTGGTGAGTTCCGGCCTGCGCGCCGCTGATTTTCTTGCTCAACATGGGCGTTGCCAGATCGCGGACGATCTGGTGGCGCTGGATCGATTTCTTTAAATATGATCATTTTCCTAGGAGTGCGCTATGTCTTACCGCCGCAGTGATAAAGAGTTCACCGCTCGTCGTGAGGATGAGTTGGCGAGCGGCGATTTTCTCAACCAGCTGCTTGCGCAAAGTCTTCCTGGTTTGGGGCAGAAGTGGGACACGCACTTGCCGGTGTTCCTGACGGCGGCCTCGATCGCTCGTATCTTTTGGCTGGATCTTGTCTATCAAAAGGCACTCGAGGTTCCGGGAAGAGTTCTTGAGTTCGGCAGCCAGTGGGGGGCAAGCCTGAATGTGCTGTTGATGTTGAAGATGATCAGGGAGCCTTGGAATGCAGGCAGGAAGATCGTTTCGTTTTCCACCTTTGCCGATGGATTTGTCTCCGTCGATGCCAAGGACGGAGAGTCACGCCTGGGTGACTATGCGGTATCTCCCGAGTGGCGTGAGAACCTCGAACGTATCCTGGAAACTCATGCCGCGCGTAGCCCCATCGGTGCGAAGGACAATTTCTCGATCATCGAAGGAGATGTTCGTGAGACCTTTCCCAAATGGCTAAAAGATAATCCAGAAGCGCTCATATCGCATGTTCACTTTGACATGGATGTATATGAGCCAACGCGGGACATGCTCAATCTGGTATTGCGCCGCATGCCGAAAGGCGCTGTTCTCGTTTTCGATGAACTGGATTGTCCAGCCTTTCCCGGCGAAACCCAGGCGTTGGAAGAGGTGCTTGGGATTAGGAACCTCGCGCTCAGAAAGAGTCAGTATCAGCCCTATTCCGCCTATTGTATCGTTGAGTGAGCGCCGCAACGGCTCATGAACTGGGTGAAAATAGAGGTGAGGGGCCGGCTGTGATTCCGTTTCTGGATCTGTGTAACCTGAATCTGCGCTTCATGCGCGAATTCCAAGAGGCACTCGGACGTACGCTTGAGCGTGGATGGTTCATCAACGGCGAAGAGGTCAGGGCTTTCGAGCAGGAGTTCGCTGCCTATTGCGGTACCCGATACGCAATCGGCGTGGGTAACGGTCTTGATGCACTCGCCCTGATCTTGCGGGCGATGCTGGAGCTGGGGCGACTTTCGCCGGGTGACGAGGTGATCGTACCTGGCAATACCTTCATCGCCACGGCATTGGCCGTGACCGGTAATGGACTCGGCCTCAAGCTAGTTGAGCCGGAACCGTCTCGTTTCAATCTCGATCCGGCGGCTGTGGAGGCTGCGATCGGCGAGCGGACCCAGGTAATTCTGGCCGTTCATCTGTACGGACGTCTGGCCGATATGCGAAGCCTGCGTGAGCTGGCCGATCGCCGCGGACTGGTGCTCGTCGAGGACGCGGCTCAGGCTCATGGCGCCTCCGTCGAAGGAAAGCGGGCAGGAAGTTGGGGTTTGGCTGGCGCATTCAGTCTGTTTCCCGGAAAGCCATTAGGCGCGCTGGGCGATGCCGGGGTTATCACCACGGATGACGAGGCGCTGGCCAACTGTTTGCGTTCGCTGCGTAACTACGGCTCGCAGATCAAGTACCGGCATGATCAGTTGGGGGTCAACTCGCGCCTGGACGAGCTGCAAGCGGCGTTTCTCCGAATCAAGTTGCGGTCGCTGGACGCCGACAACCTCGCGCGCGATGAAATTGCCCGTCGCTATTGCGCTGGTATCGTCAATCCAGCGCTGACTTTGCCGTATCTGCCGCAAGACGACAGTGAAGTACACGCCTGGCATCTTTTCGTTGTGCGCTGTAAGCAGCGGCAACGCCTGCAACAGTATCTGGCCGAGCAGGGCGTAGAGACGTTGATCCACTATCCCCTACCCATTCATCTGCAACCCGCCTATGCCGACCTGGCTCGCGTTGAATTGCCGCTGACCGAGGGCCTGAGCGACAGCGTGCTGAGCCTGCCGATCTATCCCGGGCTATCCGGGGCACAGATTGATACGATCATTGCCGCCTGCAACGCGTTTCCCGGTTGAACGCGTTGCCATATCTGATGGAACGATGAAGTGTCCCTACAACATTGCAGGATCATAGATCTTCCCAAGGTGGAAGATCCCCGCGGCAGCCTTACGTTCATCGAGGGTGGCCAGCATGTGCCTTTCGATATCAGGCGTGTCTACTACCTCTATGACGTACCGGGAGGGTCGCATCGCGGCGGACATGCCCACAAAGGCCTGCACCAGTTGCTCATCGCCATGTCGGGTAGCTTCGATATTCTTCTGGATGATGGTCGCACCAAGTTCAAGTACCACATGAATCGCTCGTACTACGGGCTCTATATCCCGCCGATGATCTGGCGCGAAATCGACAACTTTTCAAGTGGTTCCGTTTGCATGGTACTGGCTTCCGAGCATTTCAGCGAAGATGACTATTACCGGAACTATGACGAGTTTCGAATTGCCCAGCAGGGACTTTCGCCGGATAAACCAGCGCGCGTCTGAGATCAGGGTTGCACCACATAGATTTGGAGTTTCATAAATGCCTGCACCTTCTCCGTGGAGTCACCTGCAGGGGACGTTCGTCGGTGCGAAGCTGATTTCGGCTTGTAACGCCTCCGGTGCCCAAGGCCTGCTCGAGTTGGCTGTCGCGGAACCGTGGAATGTGCCTAGGCTGGAAATGGTCGATTTCGATGTATCGCCCAATGTGCGTAGCGCGGCTCAACAGACCTACCCGCAGTGGCGAGCCGATTTCGGCAATGTGCGCGTCGTTTCCGGAATGTCCGGTATTTCTGATCTAGATAACGGCGAGTATGTCTGCGACGTGGTGTTCGATAATCTCGAACGGCTCGATCGCGACTGGTACGTGAAGTACGGACTCGACCTGGGTGAAGCAGGCCAATGCCAGGTTTTCTGTGGCAATGGCGAGCCATTGCAGGTCGATCATGCAATCTGTTTCTTTGGCTGGGAAAACGGAAACTACGCGCACTGGCTTAGTGAAAAGCTGGCGCGCTTCCATTGGATTGATCTGGCCGCCTTGCCGGAACGGACTGTGCTGCTGGTGGAGCAGGGCCTGCCTGCATCGATCATGGAATCGCTGGCGTTGTTCTGGCCGCCGGGAAGGACTCTATGCGTTGCTCGGGGACAGAGCTGCGACGTGCGACACTTGTACCACTTCTCTGACACTGCGGAGATCTGGGAGCCGCGTTCCGGTTATGAGTATTCCGGCAACGAGTACCGCATCAGTCCGCAAGCGATTGCCAGTATGGCGGAGCGAATCAGGCGCTCCTGTGGCGCCTCCTGCAGCGCGCTGAGCAGGCTTTATCTGGTTCGGAAGGCGGGCGGCAATGGCCGCACGATCGTCAATCAGGAGGCATTGATGGCAAGCCTGCAAGGGGTGGGCTTCCATTGTCTGCAGCCGGAAATGCACAGCCTCGCCGAGCAGGTCCGCCATCTGGCTACCGCGGGCCTGGTGGTTCTCGGTTCAGGAGCGGCCGCCGCGAACGTGCTGTGGATGCCCGCCGGCTCGACCCTGGTGATCCTGATTCAGGACAGTCCGCAAATCTGGTATCACTTCTTTCACTCCTTGTCGGCAGCGGCGAATGTACGTCTGGTGTATTTCCCGGTCGAATCGTTGCCGGGAACCCATCCGGTGATATTCCACCGCGATGTGGAGATATCGGTGCAGGCACTGCTGCGCTGGATCGACGCCGATGCGCCTGCACGCCGTCTCGCCCTTGAGCGGTTTTCCAGCTGTTCACTTCCGGCGCCATCCGCCGAACGTTTTCCTGTTCTAGGAAGGTTGCGCGAAGGGCTTGGCCGAATCCGTCGGTCGAAAGAGCTGGAGCTGCCCCCCCCTCTGGTCAGCGTATGCATCAGTGCCTACAACCACGAGGCGTACATTGCCGAAGCTATCGACTCGGTGTTGGCGCAGAGCTATCCGAACATCGAGATCGTCGTAATCGATGATGCCTCCACTGACCGCACGGTAAGCGTGGTACGTGACTACGCCGCGCGGTTGCCAGAGCGGGTCAGGGCCATTTTCTTGGAAGAGAACGAAGGGCCGTCGAGAGCGTCGAACCGAGCCTTCGTCACGCTCAAGGGAGAGTATGTTGCTTTTCTCGGCTCCGACGATCGCATGCTGCCGGAGCGAATCCTGCGCCAGGTGGAGTTTCTTACCGAGAACAGCGAACACGTCGCGGTGTTTACCGATATCACGGCGATCGATGCCAATGGCCAGCGGATAGGGGGCTCAGCGGATGCCGAGCAACTGTTCAACCAGCCGATCACCCACCTGCATCGGCAATTGCTCACCGGTAACTTCCTCAATGCGCCATCGGCAATGGTGCGGCGCGCCGATCTGATGGCGCTGGGCGGTTACTCGCCGCTGCTGCGTTACGTCCAGGACTATGAGCTGTGGGTGCGGCTACTGCAGCGTGGTGATATCGGCAAGCTTGCTGAGCCCCTGGTGGAGTATCGGGTCCACGGTGCCAACCTGAGCATCTTCGGGAGTCAGGGGCCGAACTTCGCTGCACGCTGCGAAACGGTCTCGGTGATCGTTCAGTTGGTTCGCGAGTCGTCCTTGTCGGCCTTGCTGGATCGGCCCCTGACCTCGCCAGCGGACCGAGTGGGCGCGCTCTTGGAGCTGGCCGAGTTGCTCAAACAGGTGGACCGGCACTACTTCGGCAAGCCGGCGCTGGCATGCGCCCAGGCATATCAGTTGGTTCTCGAGGCGAGCCGCCTGGATGCACAGGCCTGCATGGGCAGTAAGGCGGATTTGGAAATCTGCCTGGACCGGGGCTTCGAACACGCTGCACCACCACAGGACAGGAGCCACTTCACCTGGTTCGGGAACGCCGGTACGGCAGTGGATGCGTCGAGCGACGAGCTGCCGTTCACCGTTCGGGGCTGGGTCGAGGCACGCGTCCCGACACCGGTTCAGAGTCGCATGATCGAGGACCATCTGCGCGCCATTGGCGATCCGCTGCTTGCCGTCGTCATCATCGATCTGCAGGGCGATGAATCCAGGGTGGCCGCGACGCTGGCAAGTCTGTCGCAGGCGGATGCGCCGGGCACCATTCTTCCCTGGGTGTTGAGTACGGCGAAGGCGTCCGCGGGAGAAAGCCTCGGCTATCGGCGCATGCTCATCACTCCGGATGAACTGGCCGCCAGCGTGAATCAGGTGGTTGTGGGGGGAGGGTTCGACTGGCTGATGCTGATCGATGCCGGAACCACTTTCACGGCCGGAGGGCTGCTTTGCGCACGCGTGGAACTTGCCGCCGCCCAGGGGCTGCAGGCGGTCTATGCCGACGAGTTGCTGAACGATGCCAGCGGTGATCTGGGGGCGGTATTCCGGCCCTCCTTTAACCTCGATCTGTTGCTCAGCCTGCCCAGTGCGACGGCGCGCCATTGGCTGTTCGGCCGCGAAACGCTGCTGGGGCTGGGCGGTTTCGACGATAGCTATCCAGCCGCCCTGGAGCTGGAGCTGATCACTCGGCTGATCGAGCAATACGGCACCGCTGGCATTGGTCACCTGGATGAGCCGCTGCTGATCGCCACAGCGCCCAGCCTCGAAGACGTCGCCGACGAAGTGCGGGTCATCGAACGCCATCTACAGCGGCGGAGTTACCGTCATGCCCGGGTGCTGGAGCACCTGCCGGGACGTTACCGGTTGCACTACGGCCATGTCGAACAGCCTTTGGTCTCCATTATCGTGCCGACCAAGGACCAGTTGCCGATGCTGCTGCGTTGCGTCACCAGCCTGCTCGAGAAGACCCGCTATCCGAACTACGAATTGCTGATCGTCGACAACAACAGCGAGACGCCGGAGGCTTTGGCTTGGCTGGACGGCGTCGCGCGGATGGATGCGAGCAAGGTGCGCGTACTGCACTATCCGTATCCGTTCAACTATTCAGCGATCAACAACATGGCGGCGGGCGAGGCGCGTGGCGAGTATCTGGTGCTGCTCAACAACGATACCGCCATCATTCAGGAAGACTGGTTGGAAAATATGCTTAACCACGGTCAGCGTCCGGAGGTGGGCATAGTTGGTGCGAAGCTGTTCTATCCGGACGGCCGTATTCAGCATGCCGGCGTGGTGCTCGGTCTGCGGGGGCCGTCCGAGCATCCCTTCTGCGGCTTGCCGGGCGACGATTCCGGCTATATGCAGCGCCTTCAGGTGGACCAGAACTACACCGCAGTGACGGCGGCTTGCATGCTTATCCGTAAATCCGTCTACCACGAAGTCGGTGGGCTCGATGAAGAGGCCTTCAAGGTGTCTTACAACGATGTCGATCTTTGCCTGAAGGTCCGCGAGGCCGGCTATCTGACGGTCTGGACGCCGCACGCGAGGCTTGTGCATGAGGGGAGCGTCAGCCAGAACGTGGTGGACAAGACCGCGCATGAGGCCAAGCTCAAGCGCTTCGCCGCCGAGCAGGATGCGATGTATGCCAAGTGGTTGCCACTGATAGCCCGCGATCCGGCCTACAACCCCAACCTTTCACTGAACGGCAATGGCTTCGAGATGGAATCGGATGTCGACCTGACCTGGCGTCCACTGAGCTGGCGCCCATTACCTGTCGTAATCGGACACATGGCCGATCAGACCGGCTGCGGAAACTACCGCATCGTCAAGCCATTCAACGCGATGCTGGAAAGTGGCCTGGTCGATGGCAAGCTTTCCGGGATCATGCTTGGGATCCCAGACCTAGCCCGTTACGCGCCGGACTCCATCATCGTGCAGCGGCAGCTGTCCGACTCTTTTCATGAGTGGATTCACCGGGTCAAGACTCTTACCAATACCTACAAGGTCTATGAGCTGGACGACTACCTACCGAATCTGCCCTTGAAAAGTGCACATCGAGGCGCCTTTTCCAAGGATGTGATGAAATCCCTTCGCAAGAGCCTAGGATTCGTCGACCGCTTCGTGGTGTCCACCGAGCCGCTGGCAGAAGCACTGTCGGGGCTGCATCCCGATATTCGCGTAATACAGAACCGTCTTCCGCTGGAATGGTGGGGTGGACTGAGCAGTAAGCGTCGTCAGGGGCGCAAGCCTCGGGTTGGTTGGGCCGGCGGCTCCGGCCATACCGGCGATTTGGAGCTGATCATCGATGTGGTCAAGGACCTCGCCGATGAGGTGGAGTGGGTGTTCTTCGGCATGTGCCCGGATCGGCTACTGCCTTACGTGCACGAGTTTCACGCTGGCGTACAGATCGATCTTTATCCGGCCAAGCTGGCCTCGCTGAACCTCGATCTGGCCCTGGCGCCGTTGGAGGACAACCTGTTCAATCGCTGCAAGAGCAATCTGCGTCTCCTCGAATACGGTGCCTGTGGCTTTCCGGTCGTGTGTACCGATATCGAACCTTATCGATGCGACCTGCCTGTGACGCTGGTGAAGAACAGGTACAAGGATTGGCTCAACGCGATCCGCGCGCACCTGCAGGACCTCGACGCCACCGCCGCCATGGGCGACGCATTGCAGGCGCGTGTGCGCAGCGAGTGGATGCTCGAAGGCGACAACCTGCTGGCCTGGCGCAAGGCCTGGCTGCCTGACTGAACCGTTAAAGTTTCGCGAGCCCGAACCGATAACCCGCATGCCCTTAGGCATGGCTCCGTGGTGATGTTCGGAGTCTCGCGAGAGCGGTCAAGCCCCGCAGCAAAAAAGTTTCAAAAAACGTTAAAGCTTTCTGCCGGCACGACGATAAACATCACGAAAGCTCTCTAGGCCAATCCCGGCGGTTGCCAAGGCCGGGAGTCGTACAAGCCCACACCACGAGGTTCTCGTCATGGCTCTTACCGTCAACACCAACATTGCCGCACTGAATACCCAGAAGAACCTGAACAAGTCTTCTGACGCTCTGTCGACTACCATGCAACGTCTGTCCAGCGGCCTGAAAATCAACAGCGCCAAAGACGATGCGGCTGGCCTGCAGATCTCCAACCGCCTGACCAGCCAGATCAACGGCCTGGATGTAGCGGTCAAGAACTCCAACGATGGCATCTCCATCGCGCAGACCGCTGAAGGCGCCATGCAGGAATCCACCAACATCCTGCAACGTATGCGTGAACTGGCTCTGCAATCGGCAAACGGCTCGAACAGCGACGAAGACCGCAGCTCCCTGCAGGCCGAGTACTCGCAGCTCAGCACCGAACTGACCCGTATCGCCAGCACCACCACCTTCGGTGGGCGCAACCTGCTCGACGGTTCCTTCGGTACGTCCAGTTTCCAGGTGGGTGCCAACGCCAACGAAACGATCAACGTTAGCCTGGGCAATATTTCGGCCAACAAGATCGGTTCCCAGCAGGTCCAGAGCGTAGCAATGACCCCGGCCAGCGGTACTGGTGCGGTTGCCAGCGGCAGCATCACCATCACTGGCGGCGGGAAAGCTGAAAAGGTAGATATCACGACTGGAGAATCTGCCAAGGATATTGCCAAAGCTATCGATGGCAAGATCACCGGTCTTAGCGCCACAGCAAGTACTACCGCCAAGCTGGAAGTCGGCACCGTTGGTGCAAGCGGTGCAAGCTTCAGCATTAAAGTCGGCGATTCCGAGGCAATGGATATCATCGGTGTTCAGGACGTCTCTGACCTCGCTGATCAGCTGAAGTCCAACGCTTCCGAGCTGGGTATTTCCGTAAGCTTCAACGAGTCCACCGAAGAGCTGAGCATTACCTCTGCCAGCGGTGAGAACATCAAGTTCGCCGCAGCCTCCAGCGGGAGTGGAGTGACCACCGACTACACCGGTGTGACCGTGAAAGCTATGGGGGGTGATGGTGAGTACGCCTCTAGTGGCACCAATATCGGTACAGGCACCACTGCAGGTAGCGGAGTGACCGTTACCGGCGCCATACAGTTGGATTCGGCTTCGTCGTACTCGCTGACTGGTACTGGCGTGTCCGGTTTGTTCGCTGCATCTGGAACAACGAGCGCCAAGTCTGAGCTGACCAGCATCAACGATACCGAGATCACTAGCGCTGCAGATGCTCAAAGTGCAATTTCGGTCATCGACAAGGCCATCTCTAACATCGACAGCCAGCGTGCCGACCTCGGTGCTGTACAGAACCGCTTCGACAGCACGGTTTCCAACCTGCAGAGCATCTCCGAGAACTCCACGGCTGCACGTAGCCGCGTTCAGGACGCTGACTTCGCATCGGAAACTGCCGAGCTGACCAAGCAGCAAACTCTGCAACAAGCGTCGACAGCGATCCTGGCCCAGGCCAACCAGCTGCCGTCCGCTGTGCTGAGTCTGCTCCAGTAATCGATACCAAATAGGGTGGAGGGGGAAGTGCATTGATGCCTTCCCCCTTTTCCTGTTGTGAGGTGATTTCCAAATGAACATCACGACTCCGAATGTGCAATATGTCCCGTCCACGACCACGTCCACGTCCGCTACGTCGGGCAAGGCGTCGTCGGAGGCGGTAACCAGCGTGGCGACCGGGAAGGCCGAAAACGCGGTGAGTGCGGGTGAATCGATTGATCGTGGCGAGCTGGACTCGGCGGTAGCGAGCATGCAGAACTACGCCCAGTCGATTAAACGCAATCTGGATTTCCACCTCGACGACTCCAGTGGCCGCGTGGTCGTGCAGGTCGTCGCCAGCGACTCCGGTGAAGTGATTCGCCAGATTCCCTCGGAGGAAGCGCTGGAACTGGCGGCTAATCTGGATGGCATGCGCAGCTTGCTGTTTCGCGAGCAGGCTTGATCTGGCGCGTTTTTTGCTAAAAGGGAAGTATCAGCGCCACTAAAATGGCATAGGGGATAGCAACGATGGTGACTACAACATCTACGACGGGAACGACGTCTACGCCGACGCCGGCTACCACCACCAGCTCGTCGTCCACCAAAACGTCGATCACCGGCCTGGGTTCCGGGCTGGATATCGATGCGCTGGTAGAAGTCACCGTCAACGCCGAGAAGGCGCCCAAGCAGGGGCAGATTGATCGCCTTACGGCGAAGACCGAAACCAGTTTGTCTGCCGTGGGCACCTTGAAGGCGGCAATGGAGGCCTTCGAGGCCTCGTTGACCGCGCTGACATCGAAGAGCACCAGTTTCGACGGGCTCAGTGCCAAGTCGTCCACCGAAACGGTCGCCACCGTCACTTCCAAGTCGGGTGCCGTGGAGGGTTTCTACGCGCTCAACGTCACCAGTCTTGCCACCGCCTCGAAGGTAGCCACCGCGAGTCTAAGCGGCGGCAGCGCTACCACCTTCGCATCCGGTGGGAAGCTGAAAATCGACGTGGGCGACAATGCCCACTATTCGGTGAACGTGTCTGCCGGCGCCTCGCTGAGCAGCATCCGCGACTCGATCAATTCCCAGTTGTCTTCGAGCGCCGGTATCACCGCGAACATCGTTACCGACTCCAATGGTTCGCGCCTCGTACTGTCATCGGAAACCACCGGCGAGAATACCGATATCTTCATGTCGGGTACCGGTGATCTGGCAGCACTCAACGTCAACGTCACGTCCACCACCGATGGCGACGGGGTCACCACCGTCTCGCACAATTTGCAGAAGCAGAGCGGCACCGGTGCCGGTTACATCACCCTTTCCGGGGATGCCAAGTTCACCCTCGACGGGCTGGAGATGTCCAGCTCGACCAACACTACGTCCGCCCTCAGCGGCTTGACCATCACCCTGAAGGGGAAGGGCGAGTCGACGATCTCGATGTCGACCAACACCGATGGCATCAAGTCGTCGGTGGAGACCTTCGTCAACGCCTACAACACTCTGATGACGGTGACCAACGCGCTCACCAAGGTCACCGTGTCCGCCGATGGCAGCACCACGGACGCCGGCGCTCTGGTCGGTGATGCGACGATTCGGACCATGATGAACTCGGTCCGCAGCGCAATGGTCCAGCCGTCCACGGGCAGCGGCAGCCTGAGCATCCTGGCACAGCTGGGCGTATCGACGAACAAGGACGGCACCCTGAAGCTCGATGAGAAGGCATTGACCGCCGGCGTCGAAGCCAACTACGACTCGGTCAAGTCCTTCTTCACGGGAGATGACGGGCTGATTTCGCGTCTCGGCGATGTCACCTCGGTGTACACCGCCAAGGGCGGCCTTCTCGAAAGCAAGCAGAACTCGCTGCAGGGCACGCTGGACAAACTGGATGACCAGCAGGAATCGCTTGATCGGCGGATCGAGACACTGCAGACCAGCCTCTACAAGAAGTACAACACCATGGATGCCCTGGTGGCCCAGCTCAACGCGACCAGCTCGAGCATTCTGGAAACGCTCAACGCGTTGAACAACAAGGACAATTGATGTCCCGGGGCTATCACCCCATCCGCCAGCTGGGACGGAGCATGCGCGACGGGGCATTTGCCGCGATCGCCACGCTCCGTAATGGCGTCGCCTTGTGTCTACCCGCCACGCTTTCTCCGAGCAAATTTGCGTTCCACGCTAAAGATTCCACCGGCTGACCCGATAACTAAATCAGAAGGTTTCATTCGTCTTATTTAGGAGCCGCCGGCATGTACCCAGCCTCTGCCCTCAGGAATTACCAGCAAGTCAGCACCCAGTCGCAACTGGCTGAAGCAAGTCCTCACCGTCTGATCCAGATGCTCTACGAGGGAGCTTTGGACCGGATCGCCCAGGCCGAGGGCGCCATGGCGCGCGGTCAGACCGGCGAGAAAGGCGCGCTGATCGGCAAGGCCATCAATATCATCAACGGCTTGCGTCAGGCGCTGGACAAGGAGAAGGGCGGCGAGTACGCCGACAATCTCGAGGGTCTGTACGAATTCATGAGCCAGCGTCTGCTTCAGGCCAATCTGAAGAACGACCCCAGCTCCCTGGAACTGGTTTCTTCCCTGCTGCGCAAGGTCAAAGATGGTTGGGACGGCATCGCGCCGGCTCCTGCTCCCATTCAAGGTGCGTGATCATGAACACTGCCGTTAAGCGTCTCGAAACTACCGGTATAGCTTTGCGGGATGCACTGACCAATCAGGATTGGGCGGCTATCGGCTTGCTCGATCAGCAGTGCCGCGAAGCGGTCGATGACGCCATGCGCGAAGTCGAGCGCGACAGCGACCTGAAGATGACGCTGGAGGACATCCTGGCGATCTACCGTGATCTGGTCACCTCCTGCAGAAGCGTTCGCGAGCGCCTCGGCGAGGAAATGGCCCAGGTCAACAAGGCCCATCAGGGTGCCAAGATCTACAAGATGTTTGGCTGAGACCGCGCTGGCGAAGTGACACAAAGCAAGCCTGAGTCAAATCCAGGCTTTTTTTGTGCCATAAATTTGACTGGCGACCGTTTTTTGACTTTACTAGCGGCATATTGCTACCGCGTTAGAGCCGTGTGGCCTTTTCTCCGTCCGACCTAGAAGCCAACCTCTATGTGGCGTGAAACCAAGATTCTCCTGATTGATGACAATGACGACCGTCGTCGCGACCTGGCGGTCATCCTCAATTTTCTTGGCGAGGACCACCTGGCCTGTCGCAGTCAGGAGTGGCGAGACTGCATCGCTCCGCTGAACTCCAGTCGGGACGTGCTTGGCGTACTGCTCGGCGAAGTCAGCGCTAAGGGCGGTAGCAGCGAGCTGCTCAAGCAGGTCGGTGCCTGGGACGAGTTTCTCCCGGTACTGATGATCGGAGAGTCGCTCGCCGCGGATTGCCCGGAGGAGCTGCGCCGCCGCGTGCTGGCCTCGCTGGAGATGCCGCCCAGCTACAACAAGCTGCTTGACTCGCTGCACCGCGCCCAGGTCTATCGCGAAATGTACGACGAGGCCCGCGAGCGTGGCCGTCAGCGCGAGCCGAACCTGTTCCGCAGCCTGGTGGGCACCAGCCGCGCCATCCAGCATGTGCGGACGATGATGCAGCAGGTCGCGGACACCGAGGCCAGTGTGCTGATCCTCGGCGAGTCGGGCACCGGCAAGGAAGTGGTCGCGCGCAACCTGCATTACCATTCCAAGCGGCGCGAAGGGCCGTTCGTGCCGGTCAACTGCGGCGCGATCCCGGCGGAGCTGCTGGAAAGCGAACTGTTCGGCCACGAGAAGGGCGCGTTCACCGGCGCCATCACCAGCCGGGCAGGGCGCTTCGAGTTGGCCAACGGGGGCACGCTGTTCCTCGATGAAATTGGCGACATGCCGCTGCCGATGCAGGTCAAGCTGTTGCGCGTGCTGCAGGAACGCACCTTCGAGCGAGTCGGCAGCAACAAGACCCAGAGCGCCGATGTGCGCATCATCGCGGCCACCCACAAGAACCTCGAGAAGATGATCGAGGAGGGCAGCTTCCGCGAGGACCTGTATTACCGCCTCAACGTCTTCCCCATCGAGATGGCGCCGCTGCGCGAGCGCGTCGAGGACATCCCGCTGCTGATGAGCGAACTGATCTCGCGCATGGAGCACGAGAAGCGCGGCTCGATCCGTTTCAACTCCGGCTCGATCATGTCGCTGTGTCAGCACGACTGGCCGGGCAACGTCCGCGAGCTGGCCAACCTGGTGGAGCGCATGGCGATCATGCATCCGTACGGGGTGATCGGCGTTTCCGACCTGCCGAAGAAATTCCGCTACGTCGACGACGAGGACGAGAACCTCACCGCCAGCCTGCGCGAAGAGCTCGAAGAGCGCGCCGCGCTGACCAGCCAGCTTCCGGTGGGCATCGACTCCGGCAGCATGCTTCCGCCCGAGGGCCTGGACCTCAAGGATTATCTGGGCAACCTCGAGCAGGGCCTCATCCAGCAAGCACTGGACGACGCCAACGGCGTGGTGGCACGCGCCGCCGAGCGCCTGCGCATCCGCCGCACGACGCTGGTGGAGAAAATGCGCAAGTACGGCATGAGCCGCCGCGAGGATGAAGACGAGGGCTGACGCGCTTCTCGTCTCCCACGCCCGCTTCACGGGTTTCCCTTCCAAAAGTTTGACGCCCGCTTATCAACTCATTGAAAAGCGGGCTGTTTTTTTATGGGCACGGGGATTGCTATTCGTCTCTCAACACGACCGTTCTCTGACGGTCGCCACGCGAGAGATTCACATGAAGCCAGTCGCCCAGAGCGCCGCCATCGAACCCGTTCCGCCGAGCGATCGCTCCGCCAATGAACTCGGCCGGGCGTATGCGTTGTTCGAGCAGATGTCGGAACGGCTCAGCGACTCCTACGGATCGCTGCAGGCCCGCGTCGATCAGCTCACCGGCGAACTGGAACTGGTCAGCGCCCAGCGCATGCAGGAGCTGGCAGAGAAGGAGCGCCTGGCGCAGCGTCTGCAGAGCCTGCTCGACCTGCTTCCCGGCGGGGTCGTGGTGATCGACGGCCAGGGCCTGGTCCGCGAAGCCAATCCGGTCGCCGGGCAACTGCTCGGCCAGCCGCTGGTCGGGGTGCTCTGGCGCCAGGTGATCGTCCGTTGCTTCGCGCCGCGCCAGGACGATGGCCACGAAGTGTCGCTCAAGGATGGCCGGCGGCTGTCCATCGCGACGCGTTCGCTCAATGGGGAGCCGGGCCAGCTGGTGCTGCTCACCGACCTTACCGAAACCCGCCGCCTGCAGGACCAGTTGGCCCGTCACGAGCGGCTTTCCGCGCTCGGCCGGATGGTCGCCTCGCTGGCGCATCAGGTGCGCACGCCGCTGTCGGCGGCGATGCTCTATGCCAGCCATCTGAACGAGCGCGTGCTGCCTCCCGAGCAGCAACAGCGTTTCGCCGGGCGTCTCAAGGAGCGCCTGCATGAGCTGGAGCACCAGGTCCGCGACATGCTGGTGTTCGCCCGTGGCGAGCTGCCGATGACCGATAGACTGGCGCCCGGAGCGTTGTTCGATGCGCTGCGCAGCGCCGCGGAGACCCATATCGACGGGGTGAACGTGCGCTGGCAGTGCGACGCGCGGGTGGGCGAACTGCTGTGCAACCGCGACACCCTGGTCGGCACGGTGATCAACCTGATCGAGAACGCCCTCCAGGCCGCCGCCGGGCGCGGTGTCGCCCTGAAGATTCACCTGTACGCGCGCGCCGACCGCCTGCGCCTGTGCGTCAGCGACAACGGCCCCGGCATCGATGCGCCGACCCTGGCGCGGCTGGGCGAACCGTTCTTCACCACCAGAACCACCGGCACCGGCCTCGGGCTGGCGGTGGTCAAGGCCGTGGCGCGTGCGCATCGCGGCGCGCTGCAACTGCGTTCGCGGGTTGGCTTCGGTACCTGCGCGATTCTCGATCTGCCGCTGATCGCTGCGGCGCCAACTGCTTTTCCGGAGTGACCATGACCGCGAACATCCTGCTCGTCGAAGACGACCGCGCCCTGCGCGAGGCCCTGGCCGACACGCTGGCGCTGGCCGGTCACGATTTCGTCGCCGTGGACTGCGCCGAAGCGGCGCTCGCCGCGCTGCACGAGCACGCCTTCAGCCTGGTGCTGAGCGACGTGAACATGCCGGGTATGGATGGCCATCACCTGCTCGGGCTGATCCGTTCGCGCTATCCGCAATTGCCGGTGCTGCTGATGACCGCCTACGGCGCCGTCGAGCGCGCGGTGGACGCGATGCGCCAGGGCGCCGTCGATTACCTGGTCAAGCCGTTCGATTCGAACACCCTGCTGGAGCTCGTCGGGCGCCACGCGCTCGGCCGTCCTGGCGTCAGCGACGAAGGTCCGGTCGCACTGGAGCCGGCCAGTCTGCAGCTGCTCGACCTGGCGGCCCGTGTCGCCCGTAGCGACTCGACGGTGATGATCACCGGCGAATCCGGCACCGGCAAGGAAGTGCTGGCACGCTACATCCACCAGCAGTCGCCGCGTGCCGCCAAGCCGTTCATCGCGATCAACTGCGCGGCGATTCCCGACAACATGCTCGAGGCCACGCTGTTCGGCCATGAGAAGGGTTCCTTCACCGGCGCGGTCAGCGCACAGCCGGGCAAGTTCGAGCTGGCGGAAGGCGGGACTCTCCTGCTCGACGAGATTTCCGAAATGCCGCTCGGCCTGCAGGCCAAACTGCTGCGGGTGCTGCAGGAGCGCGAAGTGGAACGCGTCGGTGCGCGCAAGCCGATCGCCCTGGACATCCGCGTGCTCGCCACCAGCAACCGCGATCTGCAGGTGGAAGTGGCGGCGGGGCGCTTCCGCGAAGATCTCTACTACCGGCTTTCGGTATTCCCGCTGGCCTGGCGCCCGCTGCGCGAAAGGACCGCCGATATCCTGCCGCTGGCCGAACGCCTGCTCGGCAAGCACGTCAAGAAAATGAACCATGCCGCCGTGCGCTTCTCCGAGCAGGCACGCGCTTGCCTGACCGCGCACCCCTGGCCGGGCAACGTGCGCGAACTGGACAACGCCATCCAGCGCGCGCTGATCCTCCAGCAGGGCGGCATCATCCAGCCCCACGACCTGTGCCTGACCTCGCCCATCGGCTATGCCCCGGTGCCGGTGCCGGTAGCCGCGCCAATGCTGGTCAGTCCGCCGCCCGCCGCGGCGGAGGCTGCCGGTGACCTGAGCGAAGACCTGCGCCGGCGGGAGTTCAAGATGATCATCGAGACGCTGCGCTGCGAGCGCGGCCGACGCAAGGAGGCGGCGGAGCGCTTGGGGATCAGCCCGCGCACCCTGCGCTACAAGCTGGCCCAGATGCGCGACGCCGGAATGGACGTGGAGGCTTATCTCTACGCCAGCTGATGTCGTCCGCAGCGTCCCGCCAGTAATCCGCCAGCGGCTATCCCAGCCGCCGTTTCCGTCGAAAGTCTCGACGGATTTCGTTCGCGCGGGTATCGAACAACTGACCTGACGAAGGCGCCTTCATCGCTGCAGGCCGCGTCTGCCGGGCGCTCCAGCCCGTATGCCGAACCTGTTCAGGTTTTGGCACCCTAGTTGCAATCTCCTATTCAAGAAGCCGCCAAGCGTCAAAAAAGCTGCGGAAGCCGGAGAGTGCGATGAGCCAGGGTATTGAATTCAATCGACTGATGCTGGAAATGCGTTCCATGCAGACGGAAGCGATGGCCCGCGCCAAACCGGCGGCCAGCGAGCCCGCCGCAGTGGGCGCGCCAAGCTTCGCCGACATGCTCGGTCAGGCCGTCGGCAAGGTGAATGAAACCCAGCAAGCCTCCAGCCAGCTTTCCAATGCGTTCGAGATGGGCAAGAGCGGGGTGGACATCACCGACGTGATGATCGCATCCCAAAAGGCGAGCGTTTCCTTCCAGGCCATGACCCAGGTGCGTAACAAACTGGTTCAGGCGTATCAAGACATCATGCAGATGCCGGTTTAAGGGCAGGTAGGATCAAGACATGGCCGATGCTGTTATGAACGTTCCCGCCCGCAACCCCGCCGACGCTTCGGAGCCGAAGAAGCCGCTGCTGGGTCTCGCCTTCCTCAGCAACCTGTCGCAGATGAGCATGCTGCGGCAGATCGGGCTGCTGGTTGGCCTGGCCGCCAGCGTGGCGATCGGCTTCGCCGTGGTGCTCTGGTCGCAACAGCCGGACTACCGTCCGCTGTACGGCAGCCTGACCGGCATGGACGCCAACCAGGTGATCGAAGCGCTGACCACCGCCGACATTCCCTACAAGATCGAGCCGAACTCCGGCGCGCTGCTGGTCAAGGCCGACGACGTCGCCCGCGCCCGCATCAAGCTGGCCGGCGCCGGCATCCAGCAGACCGACGGCAATGTAGGCTTCGAGATCCTCGACAAGGAGCAGGCCCTCGGCACCAGCCAGTTCATGGAAGCGACCAACTACCGTCGCGGCCTGGAAGGTGAACTGGGCCGCACCGTCGCCAGCCTCAACAACATCAAGGCTGCCCGTGTGCACCTGGCGATCCCGAAGAGCTCGGTATTCGTTCGTGACGAGCGCAAGCCGACCGCTTCGGTGCTGGTCGAGCTGTATCCGGGCCGCAGCCTCGAGCCGAGCCAGGTGATGGCTATCGTCAACCTGGTCGCCACCAGCGTGCCGGAGCTGAGCAAGTCGCAAGTCACCGTCGTCGACCAGAAGGGCAACCTGCTGTCCGACCAGCAGGAGCTGTCCGAACTGTCGATGGCCGGCAAGCAGTACGACTACAGCCGCCGCATGGAAAGCATGTTCACCCAGCGCGTGCAGAACATCCTCCAGCCGGTGGTCGGTAACGGCCGCTACAAGGCCGAAGTCTCCGCCGACGTCGATTTCAGCGCGGTGGAATCCACCTCCGAAACCTTCAACCCGGATCAGCCGGCGCTGCGCAGCGAGCAGTCGGTCAACGAACAACGCAGCACCAGCTCCAGCAGCGGCGGCGTGCCGGGCGCGCTGTCCAACCAGCCTCCGGGCCCCGCCAGCGCACCGCAGCAGACCGGCCAGGCCGCTGCCGCACCCGCCGGCCCGATTGCCGCCGGCCAGCCGCTGCTCGACGCCAATGGCGCACAGATCATGGACCCGGCCACCGGTCAGCCGATGCTGGCGCCGTTCCCGGCCGACAAGCGCGAGCAGGCTACCCGCAACTACGAGCTGGACCGTTCCGTCAGCTACACCAAACAGCAGCAGGGCCGTCTGCGCCGTCTGTCGGTTGCGGTGGTACTGGACGACCAGATCAAGGTCAACCCTGAGAATGGCGAAGTTACCCACACACCGTGGAACGCCGACGAACTGGCGCGCTTCACCCGCCTGGTGCAGGACGCCGTAGGCTTCGACGCCAGCCGTGGCGACAGTGTGAGCGTGATCAACAACGCCTTCGCTCCGGACACCGGCATCGAGGCCATCGACATTCCGTGGTACGAGCAGACCTGGTTCAGCATGCTGATGAGCACGCTCAAGCAACTGTTCCCGGCACTGCTGATCATGATCCTGGTGTGGTTCGTCCTGCGTCCGGTGCTGAACAACATCAGCGGCGGCGGCAAGGGCAAGGAGCTGGGCGCCTTCGGTGCCGCGGGTGGTGTAGCCGGAGGCTTGAACGGTGGGCTTGAAGGTGAGCTGTCCGACGATCGCGTGAGCCTTGGCGGCCCGCAGAGCATCATGCTGCCGAGCCCGTCCGAGGGTTATGATGCGCAGCTCAACGCCATCAAGAATCTTGTGGCCGAAGACCCGGGTCGTGTCGCCCAGGTCGTGAAAGACTGGATCAACGCCGATGAATGAGCGCGCCCCCACCAAGCTGAACAAGGTCGACAAGGCAGCCATCCTGCTGTTGTCCCTGGGTGAAACCGACGCCGCGCAGGTGTTGCGTCACCTCGGTCCGAAGGAAGTGCAACGCGTCGGCATGGCCATGGCGCAGATGCGCAACGTGCACCGCGAGCAGGTCGAGAAGGTGATGGGCGAGTTCGTCGACATCGTCGGCGACCAGACCAGCCTGGGCGTCGGCGCCGATGGCTACATCCGCAAGATGCTGACCCAGGCGCTGGGCGAGGACAAGGCCGGCAGCCTGATCGACCGGATTCTCCTTGGTGGCAGCACCAGCGGTCTGGACAGCCTGAAGTGGATGGAGCCGCGCGCCGTGGCCGACGTGATCCGCTACGAGCACCCGCAGATCCAGGCAATCGTGGTCGCCTACCTGGACCCCGACCAGGCCGGCGAGGTGCTCAGCCACTTCGACCACAAGGTGCGCCTGGACATCATCCTGCGCGTTTCCTCGCTGAACACCGTGCAGCCGGCGGCGTTGAAGGAGCTCAACCAGATTCTCGAGAAGCAGTTCTCCGGCAGTTCCAACACCTCGCGCGCCACCATGGGCGGCGTGAAGCGGGCGGCCGACATCATGAACTACCTGGACAGCTCGTCCGAAGGCCAGTTGATGGATTCGATCCGCGAGATGGACGAAGACCTGTCGTCGCAGATCGAGGACCTGATGTTCGTCTTCGACAACCTGGCCGACGTCGACGACCGCGGCATCCAGGCGCTGATGCGCGAAGTCTCGTCCGACGTGCTGGTCCTGGCGCTCAAGGGCTCCGACGAGGCGATCAAGGAAAAGGTCTTCAAGAACATGTCCAAACGCGCGGCCGAGTTGCTGCGCGACGACCTCGAAGCGAAGGGCCCGGTGCGCGTCAGCGACGTCGAGACCGCGCAGAAGGAAATTCTTACCATTGCCCGCCGGATGGCCGAAGCCGGGGAAATCGTCCTGGGTGGCAAGGGCGGCGAAGAGATGATCTAAATGGCGAAGGAAGAGCCCAGCGACCTGATCCGCGCGCGCGACGTTCGCGGTAGTGGTTTCGAGAGCTGGTCGCTGCCCAGTTTCGACCCGCCGCCGCTGCCGGGCAGCGAGCCCGCGGCGCCGGAGCCGAGCGAGGAGAGTGCGCAGAACCTGATCGAGGACATCTCCGATCAGGCCGTCAAGCCGCTGACGCTGGACGAACTTGAGGCGATCCGCCAGGACGCCTACAACGAAGGCTTCGCCACCGGCGAGAAGGACGGCTTCCATTCGGGCCAGATCAAGGCCAAGCAGGAGGCCGACGCGCTGCTGAACGTCAAGCTCGAGCGGCTCGAACAGCTGATGTCACAGCTGTTCGAGCCCATCGGCGAGCAGGACCAGCAGCTCGAGGCTACGCTCGTGGAAATGGTCGGCCACGTCGTTCGCCAGGTCATCCAGCGCGAGCTGGTGACCGATTCCAGCCAGTTGCGCCAGGTCGTCCGTGAGTCCCTCAAATTGCTGCCGATGGGGGCCGAGAACGTGCGTATCCATGTCAATCCGCAGGACTTCGAGCTGGTCAAGGCGTTGCGCGAACGCAACGAGGAGAAGTGGCGGATTCTGGAAGACGAGAACCTGCTGCCCGGAGGCTGCAAGGTGGAAAGCGAGCACAGCCAGATCGACGCCAGCATAGAGACGCGCCTGGCCCAGGCGATGAACCAGATTTTCGAACACCAGCGCGAGCAGAAGGTGCACCCGCCGGCTGCCGATGTCGCCGTCGACCTGAGCACGCCCGATGCGTCTTGAGCGCACCAGCCTCGCCCGGCGTCTGGCAGGCTACGTCGAGGCCGTGCAGCTTCCCAGCCAGCCGCTGGTGGAAGGGCGCCTGCTGCGGATGGTCGGCCTGACCCTCGAAGCCGAAGGTTTGCGCGCCGCCATCGGCAGTCGCTGCCTGGTGATCAACGACGGCAGCTACCAGCCGGTCCAGGTCGAGGCCGAGGTCATGGGCTTCTCCAACGGCAAGATCTACCTGATGCCCGTCGGCAGCCTGGCCGGTATCGCGCCCGGCGCCCGCGTGGTGCCGATGCCCGATACCGGCCGCCTGCCGATGGGCATGAGCATGCTTGGCCGGGTGCTCGACGGCGCCGGCAATGCCCTCGACGGCAAGGGTCGGATGAAGGCCGAGGACTGGGTGCCGATGGACGGCCCGATCATCAACCCGCTCAATCGCGAGCCCATCCATGAGCCGCTGGACGTCGGTATCCGCTGCATCAACGGGCTGCTCACCGTGGGGCGCGGCCAGCGCCTCGGCCTGTTCGCCGGGACGGGCGTGGGCAAGAGCGTGCTGCTGGGCATGATGACGCGCTTCACCGAGGCCGAGATCATCGTCGTCGGGCTGATCGGCGAACGTGGCCGCGAGGTGAAGGAATTCATCCAGGAGATCCTCGGCGAGGAAGGCCTCAAGCGTTCGGTGGTGGTGGCTTCGCCGGCGGACGAAGCGCCGCTGATGCGCCTGCGCGCGGCGATGTACTGCACGCGCATCGCCGAGTACTTCCGCGACAAGGGCAAGAACGTCCTGCTGCTGATGGATTCGCTGACCCGTTTCGCCCAGGCCCAGCGGGAGATCGCCCTGGCCATCGGCGAGCCGCCGGCGACCAAGGGTTATCCGCCCTCGGTGTTCGCCCGGCTGCCCAAGCTGGTCGAACGGGCCGGCAACGCCGAGGCCGGCGGCGGCTCGATCACCGCGTTCTACACCGTGCTCTCCGAGGGCGACGACCAGCAGGACCCGATCGCCGACTCGGCGCGCGGGGTGCTCGACGGCCACTTCGTGCTGTCCCGGCGCCTGGCCGAAGAGGGCCACTACCCGGCGATCGACATCGAAGCCTCCATCAGCCGGGTGATGCCCCAGGTCGTCAGCCCCGAACACCTGCGCAACGCCCAGCGTTTCAAGCAGCTGTGGTCGCGCTACCAGCAGAGTCGCGACCTGATCAGCGTCGGCGCCTACGTCGCCGGCGGCGATCCGGAGACCGACATGGCCATCGCCAAGCAGCCGCTGATGGTCGCCTACCTGCGCCAGGGCCTGCGCGAAAGCGAGAGTCTGGAGCAGGCGTCGGCGAACCTGGCTGCGGTTCTGCAGGCCGGCAAGGGCTGATAGATGGCGCAGAGCAGAGCGGCCCGGCTGGTGCCGGTGGTGGACATGGCGGAAAAGGCCGAGCGCGAGGCCGCGCGCATGCTCGGCCGCTGCCAGACCCAGCTCGGCCAGGTGGAAAACCAGCTCAACGAACTGCACCGGTATCGCGGCGATTACCAGAAGCAACTGGTCAATCAGGGGCAGCAGGGCGTTTCCGGGCAGTGGCTGATCAACTACCAGCGCTTTCTATCGCAGCTAGAAACGGCCGTCGCCCAGCAGCAGCGCAACGTCGATTTCCACCGCGAGAACCTGCGCAAGGCGCGTGACGCCTGGCAGGCCTGCTACACGCGCCTCGAAGGGCTGCGCAAGCTGGTCCAGCGCTACATCGAGGAAGCGCGGGCGGCGGACGAGAAGCGCGAGCAGAAGCAGCTCGACGAGCTTGCCGCCCGGCTGTCCGCGCGGCGTACCGACTGACTGCGGTTGCTCCCCTGGCGAGTCGGTGCTACATCTTGATCAGGCGCCGCCTGCAGTCCTTCCCGGCGCATAAGGAGAATTCATGGCTATAACCTCGCAAGCCTCCGATGACGGTCAGGAGCTGACCATCCTCATTCAGGGGCGTTTCGATTTCGGTGCCCACCAGGAATTCCGCGACGCCTACGAACGCATAAGCGCCTCGCCCAAGCGCTACGTGATCGACCTCAAGGGTGCGACCTATCTGGACAGTTCCGCGCTCGGCATGCTGTTGCTGCTGCGCGATCACGCCGGCGGCGAGAGTGCCGCGATCAGCCTGATCAACTGCAGCCCGGACGTGCGCAAGATCCTCACCATCTCCAATTTCGAACAGCTCTTCCGGATCAGTTGAGGCGGTATGTCTGAGCGGTTGTCGGTCCTCATCGCGGAGGATAACGCCGCCGATCGCCTGCTGCTCTCGGCCATCGTCACCCGCGAGGGCCATCGCGCGCTGACCGCCGCCGACGGGCAGGAAGCCCTTGAGCTGTTCTGCCGCGAACGGCCGCAGTTGGTGTTGATGGACGCGCTGATGCCGGTGATGGACGGCTTCGAGGCAGCGCGACTGATCAAACTCGCCGCCGGCGAGACGCTTGTCCCGATCATCTTCCTCACGTCCCTGACCGAGAACGACGCCCTGGTGCATTGCCTTGAGGTCGGCGACGATTTCCTCGCCAAGCCCTACAACCGGGTGATCCTCGGCGCCAAGATTCGCGCGATGGACCGCCTGCGCCGCCTGCAGCAGACGGTGCTGGAGCAGCGCGACCTGATCGCCAAGCACAACGAACACCTGGTTGCCGAGCAGCGCGTGGCCAAGGCGGTGTTCGACAAGGTCGCGCACTCGGGCTGCCTGAACGCGCCCAATATCCGCTACCTGCAATCGCCCTACGCGCTGTTCAACGGCGACCTGATGCTGGCCGCGTACAAACCCTCTGGCGGCATGCATGTGCTGCTCGGCGACTTCACCGGCCACGGGCTGCCCGCGGCAATCGGGGCGATGCCGCTGGCGGAGGTGTTCTACGGCATGACCACCAAGGGCTACGGGCTTGCCGACATCCTTCGTGAGGTGAATGCCAAGCTCAAGCGCATCCTCCCGGTCGGGGTGTTCTGCTGCGCGACGCTGATCAACCTGAGTTTCCACCGGCGCGTGGTCGAGGTGTGGAACGGCGGCCTGCCGGACGGCTACCTGCTGCGCGGCGGGAGCAATGAACGTATTCCGCTGGTTTCCCGTCACCTGCCGCTCGGCGTGCTGGAACCGGCGGTGTTCGACGAGAAGTACGAGGTCTATCCGCTGCTGGAGGGCGATCGCCTGCTGCTGCTGTCGGATGGGCTGCTGGAGACGCGCAATCATGCGGGCGAGCTGTTCGGCGAACAGCGCCTGCTGGACCTGATGGCGGTGAACGAGCAGCGCGGCCAACTGTTCGACGAGGTGCAGCAGGCCCTGAGCGCCTTCCGCGGCGAAACCCAAGACGACGTCAGCCTGATCGAACTCAGCCTGATCGAGGAGGCGAGGTCCTCGCCGTTGACGTTCTCCAACGACGGCAACGACACGCCGCTGGACTGGTCGGCCTGTTTCGAATTCCGCGCGGAAACCCTCAAACACATGAACCCGCTGCCCTACCTGCTGCAGCTGCTGCTGGAGGTGCAGGGCCTGCGCCCTCAGGTCGGGGCGCTCTACACCGTGCTGGTCGAGCTCTACTCCAACGCTCTGGAGCATGGCGTGCTGCGCCTGGACTCGTCGCTCAAGCGCGACGTGCAAGGCTTCGCCCAGTACTACGGCGAGCGCCGGGAGCGGCTCGCCCGGCTGGAGGAAGGCTTCGTGCGTTTTCACCTGGAACTGCGCCCCGAGCACGGAGGCGGGCGCCTGATCATGCGGGTCGAGGACAGCGGCGGCGGATTCGACCTGGCGGCGGCCAGGGCCTGCGAGCAATCCACCGAACAACTGCACGGGCGTGGCTTGAAACTGGTCAGCCAACTGGCCGAGAAGAGCGACTGGGAGAACGATGGACGGGGCGTCAGCGTGGAGTTTTCCTGGTCCGCTCAGGCATAATTCCCACCCCCTTGATCATGGAGTGAGCAAGTGTCAGACGCGCATCTCGACGGTACTGTCCTCGCTTCACTGCAGGACCTCATGGAAGGCGAATACCCGGTTCTGCTGGATACCTTCCTGGCCGATTCCGAAGAGCGTGTGCGCCTGCTGGCCGGGGCTTTGCGTGTCAAGGATGCGCAGCTCCTGCGCCTGACCGCGCACAGCTTCAAGGGCAGTTGCAGCAACATGGGCGCCCTGTCGCTGGCGGACCTGTGCAAGCAGCTCGAAGACCAAAGCGAACGGCAGTCGTTTGACAGCGCCGCCGTTCTGGTCGAGCAGATCAACCGTGAATTCGCCATCGTCCGCATCCTGATGAAGTCGGAGCGTCAACGTTTTCGCGGTTGAGTGGCTGCGAAGGCTCTTCTCCCGGCGCAAAGCCGCGTAAACCGGCGCTTTCCAAAAGCTGGCCCCTAACTTGCTTATTTCAGGCACGACCCATCCGAGCGGAGAGTGCCCCATGTCCGTCGCCCCCGATCTGCTTCTTCAGTCCGCGTCCGATACGCGGATGAAGTTGCCCGCGGTGAAAGCCCCGGTAAAGACCGACGACACCAGCAAACGCGAGGCTTCCAGCTTCGCCGACGTCTATGCCAAGGAACGCCAGCCCAAGTCCGCGGACCGCAGCGACGCGCCTGCGAAGGCGCGCCATGAGAAGACCGCCGACAACAAGCGCAACGACGCGCGTGACGACACGACCGCCAAGGCGAAGCCGGAGGTTGCCGATAGCGGCAAAGCCTTGCCGAGCAAGAAGGCGGTTGACGACGCGGAACCGGCCGACGAGCAGGTGCAGGCGACCGACCAGCCTAACGGCCAGCCAATCGACCCGCTGGTGCTGATGGGGCTGGTGCCGCAGCCCGTGGTTCCAACGGTGCCGGAGCCGGACGTGGCGGTGCCCGCGCTGGCGACGGACGTTGCCGCCGTCGAGGTGCCGGCCGTACCGCTGGCCGCTGCGACGCAGGGCGAACCGGAGCCGCAGGCCACGGGCAGTGTCGAAGACCTTCTGCCGCCCGGCCTGACGTTGCCGGAGGATTTCCAGGCCGCCCAGGCCGTGGTGGCGCAGCAGGCCAAGGCGGTCGCGGTCCAGACCGTGAACACCGAGGCCGCCAAGGCGCCGCTCGACCCTGCGCTCGCCGCTCCGCTGGTCGAGCAGTTGCCGGTCGATGGCGAGGCGCTCGCCGCACTGAAGCCCGGCGAGCTCGAAGCCGATTCGGGTGACCTGAAGGACAGTGTCAGCGAGCTGCGCGCGGAAAACTTCGCCAATAAACTGAATTCGCTCAACCAGGCCATGACCCAGCAGGTCAACGCGACCCAACGTTCCGCGGTGGTGCCGGGGCAGCCGGTGCCCATGCAGCAGAACGGCTGGTCCGAGGCGGTGGTCGATCGGGTGATGTGGATGTCCAGCCAGAATCTGAAATCGGCGGAGATACAGCTCGATCCGCAGGACCTGGGGCGTCTGGACGTGAAGATCAGCCTCAACCAGGACCAGACCCAGATCGCCTTCGCCAGTCCGCATCCCGCGGTCCGCGAGGCGCTGGAAGGCCAGATGAACCGTCTGCGCGACATGTTCACCCAGCAGGGCATGAACCTGGGCGACGTCAACGTTTCCGACCAGTCGCTGGCGCGTGGCTGGCAGGGGCAGGGGAGCGAAGGGCAGGGCCGCGGCGGCTCATCGTCGCGCGGCGGCTCGGGCGGTTCCGAGGACGAAGTGCTCATCGGCAGCGTCGAGGTCGCCAGCACGCCGCTCAAGGCGGGTCGCGGACTGGTCGACTACTACGCCTGACGCGGCGTTTCGAAAACCTGAAAGGCCCGATCGGCTCTGTCCCGTCGGGCCTTTTTCGTTTGCGCTCCCGCCGGCGCTGCCGGTTTTCTCGGCGGTCGGCCAACACAGGGGCTATGCAGCGCGCGACGCGAGGTCGAAGATGCCCGGCGAAAGAGTTTTCCGGGAAGGCCTTTTACTTATAAGCTGGCATAGCACTTGCTCCTAAGCCATTGATGGCTGTAAAGATCCCTGACGCGCGACGGAATATTGGCATGGCGAAGAAAGCTCCACCCCAGCCCGCCCCCGAGGGGGCCGAGAAACCTGCGGGCAAAAGCAAACTCAAACTGATCATCGTGATCGTGCTGGCCCTGTTGCTGGCGATAGGCGGTTCCGTCGGCGCGACCTGGTTCTTCCTCAGCAAGAGCATGAAGAAGGAGGAGGCGCCGGCGGCCGAGGAGCACGCCGCCGCTCCGGTCAAGCAGCCGGCCATCTACGAAGCGCTGGCGCCGGCCTTCGTGGTCAACTTCAATTACAACGGCCGGCAGCGCTACATGCAGGTCACAGTGGCGCTGATGGCCCGTGATCAGGCGGCCCTCGACGCGTTGAAGGTGCACATGCCGGTCCTGCGGAACAACCTGGTGATGCTGTTTTCCAGCCAGGATTTCGAAAGCCTGACCAGCGCCGTCGGCAAGGAAATGCTGCGCCAGAAGGCCACCGCCAGCGTCCAGGAACTGGCGCAGAAAGAGGTCGGCAAGACGGTGATCGAGCAGGTTCTCTTCACCAACTTCGTATTGCAGTAGGAGCCCGTCCATGGCTGTACAAGACCTGCTGTCGCAGGACGAAATCGACGCCCTGCTGCACGGCGTGGACGATGGCGCCGTCGAGACCGAAACCGACGTCGAGCCCGGCAGCGTCAAGAGCTACGACCTCACCAGCCAGGACCGCATCGTTCGCGGTCGCATGCCGACGCTGGAGATGATCAACGAGCGCTTCGCCCGTTACACCCGCATCAGCATGTTCAACCTCCTGCGCCGCTCGGCGGACGTGGCGGTCGGTGGCGTGCAGGTGATGAAGTTCGGTGAATACGTGCATTCGCTGTACGTGCCGACCAGCCTCAACCTGGTGAAGATGAAGCCGCTGCGCGGAACCGCGCTGTTCATCCTCGACGCCAAGCTGGTGTTCAAGCTGGTGGACAATTTCTTCGGCGGCGACGGCCGTCACGCCAAGATCGAAGGCCGCGAGTTCACCCCGACCGAGTTGCGCGTGGTGCGGATGGTCATCGACCAGGCCTTCAACGACCTTCGCGAAGCCTGGCACGCGGTGCTCGACGTGAACTTCGAGTACATCAACTCCGAGGTCAACCCGGCCCTGGCGAACATCGTCAGTCCCAGCGAAGTGGTGGTGGTCTCGACCTTCCACATCGAGCTGGACGGCGGCGGCGGCGACCTGCACATCACCATGCCGTACTCGATGATCGAGCCGATCCGGGAAATGCTCGACGCCGGCTTCCAGTCCGACATGGACGATCAGGACGAGCGCTGGGTGAAGGCACTGCGCGAGGACATCCTCGACGTCAGCGTGCCGCTCGGCGCCACGGTGGCACGGCGCCAGCTCAAGGTCCGGGACATTTTGCACATGCAGCCCGGCGACGTGATCCCGGTGGAGCTGCCGGAAAACATCGTCCTGCGCGCCAACGGCGTGCCGGCGTTCAAGGTCAAGATCGGCGCGCACAAGGGCAACCTGTCCCTGCAGGTGCTCGAGCCGATAGGCCGCGCCCGCTGAGGCGGGCGTCTCCATTCCCTTTTCAGAGCCAGCCGAGGAACACCGATGGCAGACGATCAAGACACCTCCCCCGAGGAGAAAGCACTGGCCGATGAATGGGCCGCGGCACTTGCCGAGGCCGGCGACGCCGACCAAGACGACATCGACGCCATGCTCGCGCAGAGCGCGGCGCCGCCCGCGCCGCGGGCGCAGATGGAGGAATTCGGCAGCGTGCCGCGCTCCAACGCTCCGGTCAGCCTGGACGGCCCGAACCTGGACGTGATCCTCGACATTCCGGTGTCGATCTCGATGGAGGTCGGCAACACCGACATCACCATTCGCAACCTGCTGCAGCTGAACCAGGGTTCGGTGATCGAGCTGGACCGCCTGGCGGGCGAGCCGCTCGACGTGCTGGTCAACGGCACGCTGATCGCGCATGGCGAAGTGGTGGTGGTCAACGAGAAGTTCGGCATCCGCCTGACCGATGTGATCAGCCCCAGCGAACGCATCAAGAAGCTGAGCTGACCATGAGCAGAGCCGCCCTCGCCGTACTTTCCGGCTTGCCACTCTCCGCGCTGGCCGCCGAAACGGGCAGCGCTGCGTTGCCGGGTAACGGCAGCCTCGGCAGCCAGATCGGGCAGATGCTGCTTGGCCTGCTGCTGGTGATCGGGCTGATCTTCCTGCTCGCCTGGGCGCTGCGTCGCGTGCAGCAGATCGGGCCGCGCGGCAGCCAGGCGATCAAACTGGTGTCCAGCCAGGCGCTCGGCCCGCGCGACCGTCTGCTGCTGGTGCAGGTCGGCCGCGAGCAGGTGCTGCTGGGAATCTCGCCCGGCCGCATCACGCCGCTGCACGTGCTCGCCGAGCCGGTGCTGGTCGCCGATGCCGAGCCGGCGTCGCCGGAATTCGCCCAGCGCCTGATGGAGCTGCTCGGTAAAGACAAGGACAAGGATAAGAATTGATGTGGCGTTTGTTGCTGACCCTGTTCGTGCTGATCGCGGCGCCCCTGGCGTTCGGTCAGGAGGCCGTGAATAGCGCCAATCCGCTGTCGGTCCCGGCGATCACGCTGTCGACCAACCCGCAAGGGCAGCAGGAGTATTCGGTCAGCCTGCAGATCCTGCTGATCATGACCGCGCTGAGCTTCATCCCGGCGTTCGTCATGCTGATGACCAGCTTCACCCGCATCATCATCGTCTTCTCGATCCTGCGTCAGGCGCTTGGTCTGCAACAGACGCCGTCCAACCAGATACTCATCGGCCTGGCGATGTTCCTCACGCTGTTCATCATGGCGCCGGTGTTCGACCAGGTGAACCGCGAGGCGCTGCAGCCCTATCTGAATGAGCAGATGACCGCCCAGGATGCGATCGCCAAGGCGCAGGGGCCGCTGAAGAACTTCATGCTCGGGCAGACGCGGGAGAGCGATCTCGACCTGTTCATGCGCCTCTCCAAGCGCACCGACATCGCCAGCCCGCAGGACGCGCCCCTGACCATCCTGGTGCCGGCGTTCGTCACCTCCGAGCTGAAGACGGCGTTCCAGATCGGCTTCATGATCTTCATTCCGTTCCTCATCATCGACATGGTGGTGGCCAGCGTGCTGATGGCGATGGGCATGATGATGCTTTCGCCGATGATCATCTCGTTGCCCTTCAAGATCATGCTGTTCGTCCTGATCGACGGCTGGGGCCTGATCATCGGCACCCTGGCGGGCAGCTTCGGCACCCTGTAGCGGCGGCGGCACATTTCGGCCGCCCGGCGGCCAGGAGGCACACATGACACCCGAAGTGGCGGTGGACATCTTTCGCGAAGCGCTGTGGATGATCACGGTGATGGTCGGCATCCTGGTGCTGCCGAGCCTGCTGGTGGGCCTCGTCGTCGCCATGTTCCAGGCGGCGACGCAGATCAACGAACAGACCTTGAGCTTCCTGCCACGCCTGCTGGTGATGCTGCTGACGCTGATCGTCGGCGGGCCCTGGATGGTCCGGCAACTGATGGAATACACCACGACGCTGATCCAGAACATTCCGCTGGTGATCGGCTAGCGATGCTCGAGCTTTCCAACGGTCAGATCGGCGGCTGGATCTCCAGTTTCCTGCTGCCGCTGTTCCGGATTTCCTCGCTGCTGATGGTGATGCCGATCTTCGGCACCCAGCTGGTCCCGACCCGGGTGCGGCTGTATCTGGCGCTGGCGATCACCGTGGTCATAGTGCCGACCCTGCCGCCGATGCCGGAGGTCGATGCGCTCAACCTGCGCTCGCTACTGCTGATCGCCCAGGAAGTGCTGATCGGCGCGATGTTCGGCTTCATGCTGCAGCTGTTCTTCCATGTGTACACGGTGATTGGCCAGATCCTCTCCATCCAGATGGGTATCGGTTTCGCCGCGATGGTCGATCCCGCCAACGGGATTTCTGTGCCGGTGCTGGGCCAGCTGCTGACGATGCTCACCACGCTGCTGTTTCTCGCCATGAACGGTCATCTGGTGGTGTTCGAGGTGATCACCGAGAGCTTCGTGACGCTGCCGGTGGGCAGCGGAATGCTGGTCGGGCACTACTGGGAACTGGTCGGCAAGCTCAGTTGGGTGCTCGGCGCCGGGCTGCTGATTTCCCTGCCGGTGGTGACTGCGCTGCTGGTGGTGAACCTGGCGTTCGGTGTGATGACCCGCGCCGCGCCGCAGCTGAACATCTTCTCCGTCGGCTTTCCGCTGACCTTGACCTTCGGCCTGGTGGTGGTCTGGATCGGCATGGCCGATACCCTCAATCAGTACCAGAATCTCTCCAGCGTGGCCCTGGCGATGCTGCGCGATCTGGCGCAGGCGAGGTAAGCGATGGCTGAAAGCGAGAGCGGTGCCGACAAAAGCGAGGAACCCACCGAGAAACGCCTGCGCGAATCGCGGGAAGAGGGGCAGATCGCCCGCTCCCGGGAGCTGAGCACGCTGGTGGTGGTGATGTCAGGGGTGATCGCGGTGATGATCTACGGCGGCGATCTGGCCAGCGCACTGGTCGACCTCATGCGCGGTTGCTTGAGCATCAACCGCGACACGCTGATGGACACCGGCAGCATGGCGCTGCTGCTGCTCAAGGCGGGCAGCATGGCGATCAAGGCGCTGGCGCCGATCCTGGCGGTGCTGCTGGCGGCCTCCATCGTCGGCAACATCGCGCTCGGCGGCTGGATGTTTTCCACCAAGACCATGGTGCCCAAGTTCAGCCGGCTGAATCCCGGTCCCGGCCTGGCGCGGATGTTTTCCAAGAAGTCGGTGATCGAGCTGGTCAAGGCGCTGGCCAAGTTCAGCATCACCCTCATGGTCGGCCTGGTGGTGCTGTCCAACGATCGCGACGACCTTCTGGCGCTGTCCGGCCAGCCGCTGGAAGCGGCGCTTGGCCATGCGGTCAAGGTGCTTGGCAACAGCGCCTTGTGGATGGCTTCCGGGCTGATCCTGATCGCGGCGGTGGATGTACCGTTCCAGCTCTGGGACAACAGGCAGAAGCTGATGATGACCAAGCAGGAGGTCAAGGACGAGTACAAGGACAGCGAGGGCAAGCCCGAGGTCAAGGGCAAGATTCGCCAGATGCAGCGGCAGATGGCCGAGCGGCGGATGATGCAGGCGGTGCCGGAGGCCGACGTGGTGATCACCAACCCGACTCACTTCGCAGTCGCCCTGAAATACGACCCGACCAAGGGTACGGCGCCGGTCGTACTGGCCAAGGGCGGCGACTTCCTCGCGCTGAAGATTCGCGAGATCGCCCAGGAGCACAAGGTGCTGCTGATGGAGTCACCGGCGCTGGCGCGCTCGGTGTACTACTCCACCGAAGTCGATCAGGAAATCCCGGCGGGCCTGTACCTGGCAGTCGCGCAGGTGCTGGCTTACGTCTACCAGCTCAAGCAGTTCCGCTCCGGCAAGGGCAAGCGGCCCACGCCGTTGCCCGATCTGCCGATCCCGCCGGATCTGCGTCGCGACGAGTGACGACGTCCGCTCCCGCGTTTCATTGCGTTACTGGATGACCCCGCAGGCCATTCTCGCGCCGCCACCGCCCAGTGGCTGCGGATGGTCGGAGTGGTTGTCTCCGGCCTGGTGAATCATCAATGCGTGACCCTTGATCTCCGCGAGGCTCTTCAGGCGGGGGGCGAGCACCGGCTGCATCGCCTTGCCGTCGGCGGTCACCAGCAGGGCAGGGAGGTCGCCTAGGTGGCCATCGCCCCAGGGCGCGCCGTGCTTGCCGGTTTCCTTCGGGTCCCAATGGCCGCCGGCGGCTTCTGCCGCGGAGGGCTTGCCATCCTTCAGGGCGGCGTCGCAACTTGCCTTGGCGTGAATGTGAAAGCCGTGAATGCCTTGCGCCAGGCCCGCCAGTTGCGGCGTGAATACCAGGCCATACGGGGTTTCCTCGACGCTTACCGTGCCGACTTTTTCTCCGATGCCGTTGGCGCTGACGATGTTCATCGGAATCGAAAGGCTTTCCGCCTGGGCGCTGAGTGCGCAGCCGCCTACGAGTGCGGCGATCATCCAGTTCTTCATGAAGTGGCTCCTCGCAACCTGCGGCGCGCGTCGTTGCCCGCCGACAGTGTTCTGACTCCCCGCCGCCAGCGCGGTTCTCCGTAGCGCCCGCCAATGGCTCGCGCCTACCGCAAGCCATTGATCCTCATGGGGTTCTCCAAGTTGGCCGGGCTCTTGCACTGGCATTGGCGCACGCCCACTGGCGTCAAAAGATTGTTTGGATCGGGCTAGGAGAATCGGGTGGAACGCACTCAGCTGTTCAACAACATGCGAATGAATGCGATCGGCGCCGGCCGTGGCAACCTCGGGGTGCCGCTGCTGGTACTGGTGATGCTCGGCATGATGATCCTGCCGGTGCCTGCCTTCCTGCTGGATGTGTTTTTCACCTTCAACATCGCCCTGTCGATCGTCGTTCTGCTGGTCAGCGTGTACGCGTTGCGGCCGCTGGATTTCGCGGTGTTCCCGACCATCCTGCTGGTCTCCACGTTGCTGCGCCTGGCGTTGAACGTGGCCTCCAGCCGCGTCGTGCTGCTTCATGGCCAGGAAGGTCACCACGCCGCGGGCAAGGTGATCCAGGCCTTCGGCGACGTGGTCGTCGGCGGCAACTACGTGGTCGGCGTGGTCGTGTTCGCGATCCTGATGATCATCAACTTCGTGGTGGTCACCAAGGGTGCCGGGCGTATTTCCGAGGTGAGCGCGCGCTTCACCCTCGACGCCATGCCGGGCAAACAGATGGCCATCGACGCCGACCTCAACGCCGGCATCATCGACCAGGCGCAAGCTAAGCTGCGCCGCCAGGAAGTGGGCCAGGAAGCCGACTTCTACGGTTCGATGGACGGTGCCAGTAAATTCGTCCGCGGTGACGCCGTCGCCGGCCTGCTGATCCTCTTCATCAACCTCATCGGCGGCATGGGCATCGGCATCCTCCAGCACGACCTGTCGTTCGGCGATGCCGGCCGCATCTACGCACTGCTGACCATCGGTGACGGCCTGGTCGCGCAGATTCCGTCGCTGCTGCTGTCGACCGCCGCCGCGATCATGGTGACCCGCGTGTCCAGTTCCGAGGACATGGGCCAGCAGGTCAACCGGCAGATGTTCACCTCGCCCAAGGCACTGGCCGTATCGGCGCTGATCATGGTCTCCATGGGCCTGGTTCCCGGCATGCCGCACGTACCCTTCATCGGCCTGGGCCTGATCGCCGCGGGTGGCGCCTACATGATCTGGAACAAGGCCAACAAGGCCAAGGAAGCCGAGGTCCAGGAAGCCGCCCGCCAGCAGGAGCTGATCCCCGCCCAGCGCGCGCAGGAAACCAAGGAGCTCGGCTGGGATGACGTCACCCCGGTGGACATGGTCGGCCTGGAGGTGGGCTATCGGCTGATCCCGCTGGTCGACCGCAATCAGGGTGGACAGCTGCTGGCGCGGATCAAGGGGGTACGCAAGAAGCTCTCTCAGGAGATGGGCTTCCTCATGCCGTCCGTGCACATCCGCGACAATCTCGACCTGCTGCCCAACGCCTATCGTTTGACGCTGATGGGCGTCAGCGTCGCCGAGGCGGAGATCTATCCCGATCGCGAACTGGCGATCAACCCCGGCCAGGTATTCGGCAGCCTCAACGGCATCGCCGCCAAAGATCCGGCGTTCGGCCTGGAGGCGGTCTGGATCGACCCCAGCCAGCGCGACCAGGCGCAATCGCTTGGCTACACCGTGGTCGACGCCAGCACCGTGGTCGCCACGCACCTCAACCAGGTGCTGAACAAGCACGCCCACGAGCTGCTCGGTCACGAAGAAGTCCAGCAACTGCTGCAACTGCTAGCGAAGAGCTCGCCGAAGCTAGCCGAAGAGCTGGTGCCGGGGATGATTTCGCTGTCCACGCTGCTCAAGGTGCTGCAGGCGCTGCTCAACGAACAGGTTCCGGTACGCGACATCCGCACCATCGCCGAAGCCATCGCGAACGTCGCTGCGAAGAGTCAAGATCCCGCCGCCATGGTTGCAGCGGTACGCGTCGCGCTGGCCCGCTCAATCGTGCAAACCGTTGTGGGACTAGAGCCGGAGATGCCTGTCATCACGCTCGACCCAAGGTTGGAACAGATATTGCTCAATAGTCTTCACAAGGCTGGTCAGGGCTCTGAGGATGGCATCCTCCTCGAACCTGGCATGGCCGAGAAGCTGCAGCGTTCCCTGGTGGAAGCGGCGCAGCGTCAGGAGATGATGGGCAAGCCGGCGATCCTGCTGGTGGCCGGTCCGATCCGGGCGATGCTCTCGCGGTTTGCTCGACTGGCCGTGCCAAACATGCACGTACTGGCCTACCAGGAAATCCCGGACAACAAGCAGGTCACCATCGTCGCCACCGTGGGACAAAACTGAGGTTAACAGGCCATGCAAGTGAAACGCTTCTTCGCCGCCGACATGCGTCAAGCCATGAAGCTGGTTCGTGATGAGCTCGGGGCGGATGCCGCGATCATCGCCAACCGCCGGGTTGCCGGCGGCGTGGAGCTGACTGCCGCGCTCGACTACCAGATGCCGTCCGAGCCGGTTCGCCAGCCGAACGCCGAGCTTGAGGCCGAGCTGCGCAAGACCCAGGCGAAGATCGCGTCGGCCCACGCCGAACTGGCCGTGCGCGCCGCTGGCGAAGTGGTCAAGGACCGCCAGCTGTTCGCCAACGAACCGCTGGTTGCCCCCGAGCTGCCGACCTCCAAGGTCACCGCGCGTCCGCAGGCTCCGGCACAGCCGGCCGCCGTCGCCGCCGCGGCTCCGGCCGGCGATTCGCGTGCGCTGGATGCCATGCGCCACGAACTCAACGGCCTGCGTGAACTGATCGAAGTGCAGCTCGGCTCCTTCGCCTGGACCCAGATGCAGAGTCAGCGTCCGCAGCAGGCCAACCTCTGGCGCCGTCTGCAACGCCTCGGCCTGCCGGCGGAAATCGCCCGCGCGCTACTGGACAAGGTCGGCCAGGTGCAGGAGCCGCGTCAGGCCTGGCGCATGGTTCTCGCCTACCTGGCCCACGCGATCAAGACCCCGGCCCAGGAGCCGCTGGAAGAGGGCGGCGTGATCGCTCTGGTCGGCCCGGCCGGCATGGGCAAGACCACCACCCTGGCGAAGATGGCGGCGCGCTACGTGCTCAAGTACGGCGCCCAGCACGTCGCGCTGGTGAGCATGGACAGCTACCGCATCGGTGCCCAGGAGCAGCTCAAGACCCTCGGCCGCATCCTCAACGTCTCGGTGACCCAGGTCGATCCGGGCAGCTCGCTGACCCAGGCCGTGGCCCCGTTGGCGAAGAAGCGCGTGATCCTGATCGACACCGCCGGCCTGCCGAACAACGACCCGGCCCTGCGCATGCAGCTCGAAGCGCTCGCCAGCCGAGGCCTGAAGTCGAAGAATTACCTGGTCATGGCGGCCACCAGCCAGAGCCAGGTGCTCAAGGCCGCGTATCATAGCTACAAGCGCTGCGGCCTGGTCGGTTGCATGCTGACCAAGCTGGACGAGGCGGCCAGTCTGGGCGAAGTGCTCGGGCTGGCTATCAGCCAGCGTCTGCCGGTAGCCTATCTGGCCGATGGCCCGCGAATCCCGGATGATCTGCACGTTCCGCGCAGTCATCAGCTGGTGAGCCGTGCCGTCGCCCTGCAGGCGCCGGAAGAACCCAGTGAAGATGCAATGGCCGACATGTTCGCCGGCCTCTACAACAACTCGGCGCGTCGCGTCGGCTAATTGACCGTCGAGAGACAGTTGCCTGCCTCAGTCGCAGACAAGGTGTGAGAGAAATGGCTAGTTTGCATCCAGTTCAAGTGATCGCAGTGACCGGTGGGAAGGGCGGCGTTGGCAAGACCAACGTGTCCGTCAACCTGTCGCTGGCCCTGGCCGACCTCGGTCGGCGGGTGATGCTGCTCGACGCCGACCTGGGTCTGGCCAACGTCGACGTGCTCCTCGGCCTGTCGCCGAAGCGCACCCTGGCCGATGTCATCGACGGTCACTGCGACCTGCGTGACGTGCTGCTGCAAGGTCCGGGCGGCGTGCGCATCGTTCCGGCCGCTTCCGGCACCCAGAGCATGGTGCAGCTGACGCCGATGCAGCACGCCGGTCTGATCCAGGCATTCAGCGACATCAGCGACAACATCGACGTGCTGGTCATCGACACCGCGGCCGGGATCGGCGACGGCGTGGTCAGCTTCGTCCGCGCCGCTCAGGAAGTGCTGGTGGTGGTCTGCGACGAACCCACCTCGATCACCGACGCCTACGCGCTGATCAAACTGCTCAACCGCGACTACGGCATGAACCGTTTCCGGGTGCTGGCGAATATGGCGCACAGCCCCCAGGAAGGTCGCAATCTGTTTGCTAAGCTCACCAAGGTCACCGACCGCTTCCTCGACGTCGCCCTGCAGTACGTGGGTGCCGTGCCTTACGACGAGTCGGTGCGCAAAGCCGTACAGAAGCAGCGCGCCGTCTATGAAGCTTTTCCGCGCTCCAAGTGTGCGCTGGCGTTCAAGGCGATCGCGCAGAAAGTCGACACCTGGCCGTTGCCGGCCAACCCGCGCGGTCACCTCGAGTTTTTCGTCGAGCGTCTGGTTAAACCGACTACCGCAGACTCACCCGTATGACAGCCGCCAGTGGACTTCGTATGTACAGCAAATCGCAGGCGAAGGACTCGCAAACTCAGCTCATCGAGCGTTATGCACCGTTGGTCAAGCGGATCGCCTACCACCTGTTGGCCCGGCTTCCGGCCAGCGTGCAGGTGGAGGACCTGATGCAGGCCGGAATGATCGGCCTGCTCGAGGCTGCCAAGAAGTACGACTCGGGCAAGGGCGCCAGTTTCGAGACCTACGCCGGAATCCGTATCCGTGGGGCGATGCTCGACGAGGTGCGCAAGGGCGACTGGGCTCCGCGTTCCGTGCATCGCAACAGCCGCATGGTCAGCGACGCCATCCGCGCCGTCGAGGCGAGAACGGGCAGAGACGCTAAAGATCAAGAGGTTGCGGCCGAACTTAAATTGAGTCTTGAAGAGTACTACGGCATCCTGAGCGACACTCAGGGCAGCCGCCTGTTCAGCTTCGACGACCTCTTGCAGGAAGGCGAGCACGGTTCGGGCCTGCACGAGGACGGTAGCTTCACCCATTACGAACCCGCCCGCGATCTGGAGGATGACCGCTTCCAGGGGGCCTTGGCCGACGCCATCGCCAATCTTCCGGAACGCGAGCGGCTGGTTCTTTCGCTGTACTACGACGAAGAACTGAATCTGAAGGAAATCGGCGAGGTGCTGGGGGTCAGCGAGTCGCGCGTCAGCCAGTTGCACAGCCAGTGTGCCGCGCGTTTGCGGGCACGTCTGGGCGAATGGCGCGCGCACTGAGGCAGCCGGTTTCACGCTTGCGAGGCGCGCGCTGCGAGGCGGCGTTTGGGATTGTACGGAGGTCGACTTGGACAAGAACATGAAAATCCTCATCGTGGACGACTTCTCCACGATGAGACGGATCATCAAGAACCTCCTGCGTGACCTGGGGTTCACCAATACCGCGGAGGCCGACGACGGCACCACGGCATTACCGATGCTGCATAGCGGCAGCTTCGACTTCCTGGTCACCGACTGGAACATGCCCAACATGTCCGGGATCGATCTGCTGCGTGCGGTGCGCGCCGATGATCGACTCAAGCACCTCCCCGTGCTCATGGTGACTGCTGAAGCCAAGCGCGATCAGATCATCGAGGCGGCCCAGGCCGGCGTGAACGGGTATGTGGTCAAACCCTTCACGGCCCAGGTACTGAAAGAGAAGATCGAAAAGATCTTCGAGCGGGTCAACGGCTGATGTTCGCCTCGAGGGCGCTATGGATCACGACAACATCTCTATGGGCGATGACTTCGAGTCAACGCTGAAGTCCCACGCCCGTCAGCTGACCGAAAGCCTCGAAAAAGGCAACTTCGCTGATGTGGTGCAGATCATCCATCAACTGAATCAGGTCCGCGATCGCGGTCTGTACCAGGAAGTCGGCAAGCTCACCCGCGAGCTGCACAATGCCATCGTCAACTTCCAGCTCGATCCCCGTGTTCCGCACGCGCAGGAAGTCTCGCAGATCTCCGATGCCACCGAGCGTCTCTCATACGTGGTGACGATGACCGAGCGTGCGGCCAACCGCACCATGGATCTGGTGGAGGAGTGCGCGCCGGTGGTCAATGGCATGGCCGACGAGGCTCAGAGCCTTAGCGTCGAATGGCAGCGCTTCATGCGCCGCGAAATCGGTGCGGACGCCTTTCGCGACCTGGCCAAGCGTGTCGAGCTGTTCCTCGCGCGCAGCGAGCGGGACGGCGCCAAGCTCTCCGGCCACCTGAACGACATTCTTCTGGCGCAGGATTACCAGGACCTCACCGGTCAGGTGATCAAGCGCGTCACCACCCTGGTCACCGAAGTCGAGAGCAATCTGCTCAAGCTGATGCTCATGGCCAGCCAGGTCGATCGTTTCGCCGGCATCAAGCACGACCACGAAGGGCTGCGTGCCGAGCAAGAAAAACAACAAAAAGAGTCCTCCCGGGGTGAAGGTCCGCAGATTCATGCCGATAAGCGTGATGACGTCGTATCCGGTCAGGACGATGTCGACGATCTGCTATCCAGTCTTGGATTCTAGGACCCGTCGACGTTTTGGTTACGGCCACGACCTGGGCGTTTTCGCAGGGCAAGGAAGGAGGAGAGAAGTTGGTTGCTCCAGATGAACGACGAGTGACGCCGGCCTGCGAAAAACGCGCCCCGTCCCTGCGGCTCAACGCGGCTCGCGACGAAACGTCAACAGATCCTATGGGAAGGTGGAAATGAGCTTCGACGCCGATGAAGAGATCCTCCAGGACTTCCTGGTAGAGGCCGGCGAGATTCTCGAGCAGCTGTCGGAGCAGTTGGTGGAGCTGGAAAGCCGCCCTGACGACATGAACCTGCTCAATGCGATCTTTCGCGGTTTTCACACCGTCAAGGGCGGCGCGGGTTTCCTGCAGCTGAACGAGCTGGTGGAGTGCTGCCATATCGCCGAGAACGTCTTCGACATCCTGCGCAAGGGCGAACGCCGCGTGGATGCCGAGCTGATGGACGTGGTGCTGCAGGCACTCGATGCGGTGAACGCGATGTTCGCCGAAGTGCGCGAGCGAACCGCGCCGACGCCGGCGCCGCGCGAACTGCTCGCCGCGCTTTCTCGTCTGGCCGCGCCGGCTTCGGCCGCAGCGCCCGCCGAAGCGCCTCCTGAAGCGCCCGCCGCCCAAGTCGAACCCGTGGTTCAGGCCGAGGCGCCGGCTGCCGAGCCTTCGGGCGACATCACCGACAGCGAATTCGAGCAGCTGCTCAGCGCGATCGGCGAACCCGCCCCGGCTCCGGCCGGCAGCGCCAGCGATGAAATCACCGACGACGAATTCGAAGCCCTGCTCGACCAGCTGCACGGCGACAAGCCGGTGTCCGCCCTTGCGCCCGCCGCGCCGAGCGCGCCTGTCGCAGCCGCATCCGCTGCCGCCCCGTCGGGCGACGACATCAGCGACGATGAATTCGAAGCCCTGCTGGATCAGTTGCACGGCAAGGGCAAGTTCGTGCCTCCCGTCGATGCCGCACCCGCTGCGCCTGCGCCAGAGGCCGCGCCCGCCGGCGCGAACGACAACATCAGCGACGACGAATTCGAAGCGCTTCTCGACCAGTTGCACGGCAAGGGCAAGTTCGTTCCGCCCGTGGAGTCCGCCCCCGTAGCGGCTGCGCCAGCGAAGCCCACGCCAACGCCCGCCGCGCCGCCTGCCGCCAAACCGGCTGAAAAGCCCGCCGAAAAGCCTGCGTCCAAGCCCGCTCCCGCTCCCGCTCCCGCTCCTGCTCCTGCTCCGGCCGCATCGCACCCGGACAAGGCCGGTCCGGTCAGCGAGGCGGAAACCACGGTGCGCGTGGATACCGCGCGGCTCGACGAAATCATGAACATGGTCGGCGAGCTGGTGCTGGTGCGTAACCGCCTGGTGCGCCTGGGTCTCAACAGCGGCGACGAAGCCATGTCCAAGGCCGTCTCCAACCTGGATGTGGTTACCGCCGACCTGCAGACCTCGGTGATGAAGACGCGCATGCAGCCGATCAAGAAGGTCTTCGGACGCTTCCCCCGGCTGGTTCGCGATCTCGCCCGCAACCTGAAGAAAGAGATCAACCTGGAACTGGTCGGTGAAGAGACCGACCTCGACAAGAACCTGGTCGAGGCGCTGGCCGATCCGCTGGTCCACCTGGTGCGCAACGCCGTCGACCACGGCATCGAGACCCCGGAAGAGCGCGAGGCCGCCGGCAAGCCGCGCACCGGCCGGGTGGTGTTGTCGGCCGAACAGGAAGGCGACCACATCCTGCTGATGATCACCGACGACGGCAAAGGCATGGACGCCAACGTCCTGCGTGCCAAGGCCGTCGAGAAAGGCCTGCTGGACAAGGACGTTTCCGAGCGGCTCACCGAGCTCGAGTGCTACAACCTGATCTTCGCCCCCGGTTTCTCGACCAAGACCGAGATTTCCGACGTCTCCGGCCGCGGTGTCGGCATGGACGTGGTGAAGACCAAGATTTCCCAGCTCAACGGCACGGTCAACGTCTTCTCCACCAAGGGCCAGGGCTCGAAGATCGTCATCAAGGTGCCGTTGACGCTGGCGATCATGCCGACGCTGATGGTCATGCTGGCGAACCAGGCCTTCGCCTTCCCGCTGGTCAACGTCAACGAAATCTTCCACCTCGACCTGTCTCGCACCAACGTCGTCGACGGCCAGGAAGTGGTGATCGTCCGCGACAAGGCGCTGCCGCTGTTCTACCTCAAGCGCTGGCTGGTTCCGCATGCCGCCCAGGATGAGCAGGTCGAGGGGCACGTGGTGATCCTGTCGGTCGGCACGCAGCGGATCGGCTTCGTCGTCGATCAGCTGGTCGGCCAGGAAGAAGTGGTGATCAAGCCACTGGGCAAGATGCTCCAGGGAACGCCTGGCATGGCCGGTGCGACCATCACGGGTGACGGACGTATCGCCTTGATCCTCGACGTGCCGAGCATGCTCAAGCGCTACGCGCGGCGCATCTGATTTCGGGGCGGGTCACGGCCCGTCCCATGAGGAGTTGTTATGGCTGTAAAAGTCCTGGTGGTGGACGATTCCGGTTTCTTCCGCAGGAGGGTGACGGAAATACTCTCGGCGGACCCGAACATTCAGGTAGTCGGCACAGCGACGAACGGCCGTGAGGCGATCGACCAGGCGCTGGCGCTGAAGCCGGACGTGATCACCATGGATTACGAGATGCCGATGATGGATGGCATCACGGCCGTGCGGACGATCATGCAGCGTTGCCCGACGCCCGTTCTGATGTTCTCCTCGCTGACTCACGAAGGCGCACGGGTGACGTTGGATGCGCTCGACGCCGGCGCCGTGGATTACCTGCCGAAGAACTTCGAGGACATCTCGCGCAACCCCGAGAAGATCCGCCAGATGCTCTGCGAGAAGATCCACACCATCTCGCGCAGCAACCGCCGGCTGGGCAGTTTCGCCCAGGCGCCGGTGCATTCCCACGCACCCGGTTCTACAGCGTCGGCACATCCTCATCCCGCACCGGTATCCGCTCGCTCGTCCGCTGCGCCAGCGCACCCTGCGCCCGCCGCGCCGAGCGCGAGCAGCCCGACGCCCAAACGGCGCTCCTACAAGCTGGTGGCCATCGGCACCTCCACCGGCGGACCGGTCGCGCTGCAGCGGGTCCTGACCCAGCTTCCCGCCAACTTCCCCGCGCCGATCGTGCTCATTCAGCACATGCCGGCGGCCTTCACCAAGGCCTTCGCCGAGCGTCTCGACAAGCTCTGCCGGATATCCGTCAAGGAGGCGGCGGATGGCGACTTGCTGCGCCCCGGCCTGGCGCTGTTGGCACCGGGTGGCAAGCAGATGATGGTAGACGGCCGTGGCGCGGTGAAAATCCTGCCGGGCGATGAGCGCCTCAACTACAAGCCGTGCGTCGACATCACCTTCGGTTCGGCCGCGCGCTCTTACAACGACAAGGTGCTGGCCGTGGTCCTGACCGGCATGGGCGCCGACGGTCGCGAAGGCGCGCGAATGCTCAAACAGGCCGGCAGCCAGGTGTGGGCGCAGGACGAAGCCAGCTGCGTGATCTACGGCATGCCGATGGCGATCGTCAAAGCCAACCTGGCCGACGCCGTCTATGGCCTCGATGACATCGGCAGGCATCTGGCCGAGGCCGTCATCTGATGGATGCACTGAGTCTCATCGGGATCGTCCTAGCGCTGGTGGCTATCGTCGGTGGCAACTACATCGAGGGCGGGCACATCGGTGCGCTGCTCAACGGCCCGGCCGCGCTGATCGTCGTGGGCGGCACGCTGGGCGCTTCCTTCCTGCAGACCCCGATGAGCGTGCTCAAGCGGGCGCTGGTGGTGTCGCGCTGGATCATTTTCCCGCCCAGCATCGACCTGTTCGGCGGCGTCGATCGCGTGGTCGGCTGGAGCATGACGGCGCGCAAGGAGGGGCTGCTGGGACTCGAGCCGATCGCCGATGCCGAGCCCGATCCCTACGCGCGCAAAGGCTTGCAGCTACTGGTCGACGGCGCCGAGCCGGAGGCGATCCGCGGCATTCTCGAAGTCGACATGCTGACCCAGGAAGACCGCGACATCCAGGCGGCGAAGGTCTTCGAGAGCGCCGGCGGCTATGCGCCCACCATCGGCATCATCGGTGCAGTGATGGGCCTTATCCACGTCATGGGCAACCTGGCGGACCCCGCGCAGCTCGGCAGCGGGATCGCCGTGGCGTTCGTCGCCACCATCTATGGGGTGAGCTTCGCCAACCTGCTGCTGCTGCCGATAAGCAACAAGCTGCGCTCGGTTGCGATGCGCCAGTCGCGCTACCGCGAGCTGATCCTCGAGGGCATCCTTTCCATCGCCGAAGGCGAAAACCCGCGCTCCATCGAACTGAAGCTGCAAGGCTTCATGGATTGACCCATGGCCCGCCGCCGTCGCCCCGAAGAACACGCTAATCATGAGCGTTGGCTGGTTTCCTATGCCGACTTCATCACGCTGCTGTTTGCCTTTTTCGTGGTGATGTACTCGATCTCCTCGATCAACGAGGGCAAGTACAAGGTGCTCTCGGACAGCATGGTCGGCGCGTTCAATCAGCCGGACCGCTCCATCAAGGCGATTCCCATCGGCGACGAACGCCCGCGCACCACCGAGCCCGATCGCTCGCTGACCGACGATATCGAGGGCAGCGACTCATCGTCGGAGCGCGGGCCTGCCGATCCCCTGGAAACCATCGCCAACGACGTTCGCGACGCCTTTGGCGACCTGATGAAGACCGAGCAGCTGACCGTGCGGGGCAACGAGTTGTGGGTCGAGATCACCCTCAATTCGAGCCTGCTGTTTCCCAGCGGCGAAGCGATCCCCAACGACGCCGCCTTCTCCATCATCGAGAAGGTGGCGAAGATCCTGGCGCCCTACGAAAACCCCGTGCATGTCGAAGGTTTCACCGACAACCTGCCGATTCGCACCGCGCAGTTCCCCACCAACTGGGAGCTTTCGGCGGCGCGCGCCGCCAGCATCGTGCGGATGATGGCGATGGAGGGCGTGGCGCCCGGGCGGATGGCGGCAGTGGGATACGGCGAGTTCCAGCCGGTCGCGGACAATGCCACCGCGGATGGCCGTGCGCGCAATCGCAGGGTGGTGCTGGTGGTGTCGCGCAACCTGGATGTGCGCCGTAGCGTCAGTGGCTCCGGCAGTGGCAAGGCGCAACCGGATGCGGCCCTCAAGCGGGCTGGCACGCAACCTGCTAATACTCAGGACGCGCGGGCTTCCATCGGTGAAGCCGTCAATCCTTCGTCGCCGCCACCGGGCGGCGCCAATCTCGGCGCGGTGCAAGCCGCGCCGGGAGGACATCAGCCATGAGAGTTTGGGCAGTAGCCAATCAGAAAGGAGGGGTCGGCAAGACCACCTCATCCGTCGCCCTGGCGGGCCTGCTGGCCGACGCCGGCAAGCGCGTGGTCGTCGTCGACCTCGATCCGCACGGGTCGATGACCAGCTACTTCGGGCATGATCCGGACACGCTGGATCGCAGCAATTTCGACCTGTTCCTGCATCAGGGCACGGTCCCGCAAGGATTGCCGCGCGAACTGCTGCTGGAGACCAGCCACGAGCGCATTTCCCTGCTGCCCTCGAGCACCGCACTGGCGACACTGGAGCGGCAATCGCCGAGCAAGGGCGGTTTGGGTCTGGTGATCGCCAAATCATTGGCGCAGCTTTTTCAGGATTTCGACCACGCGATCATCGACAGCCCGCCGTTGCTCGGCGTGTTGATGGTCAATGCCCTGGCCGCGAGCCAGCAGTTGATCATTCCGGTGCAGACCGAATTCCTCGCCGTCAAAGGCCTGGAGCGGATGGTGAATACGCTGGCGATGATCAACCGTTCGCGCAAGCAGGCGTTGCCTTACACCATCGTGCCGACGTTGTTCGACCGCAGGACGCAGGCGTCGATGTCGACGCTGCGCACGCTGCGCCATGCCTATCCCGAGCAGTTGTGGCATGCCTACATTCCGGTCGATACGCGCCTGCGCGATGCCAGTCGCGCGGGGCTTACGCCGTCGCAGTTCGACCCCAAGAGTCGTGGCGTCATCGCTTATCGCGCCTTGCTCAAGCATCTGCTCGAGCATCAGGCGGCGGCGCAGGTCGCCTGACATGCCTGGGTTTCTTCATCGTCACGGCTCAAGTAGGCGGGCAGGGCGGCCGATAGGCTTTACTGACTATTCCTATTCCTCCGGATTCTTTTCATGAGTCGTTCGGCTGCCACTTCAACACGCTCCCAACTGGCTCTCCAGTCCTACCTGGATGGTCTGTTGCAGGAAGCCACGCTCGAGTTGGAGCCCGAGACGGCGCCGGAAAGCAGCGTCGCCATCGACGAGTTCCAGGCCGCCGTGCTCGAGGAGCAGGTCCGCGATGCGCGCCAGCCGGCGCCCGCCGTGGCTCCGGCCCGTGCACCTTCGCCGGTTGCACGCCTGGACTTCGCCGAGCCCTGGCCGTTGGTACTGCCGACCGTCGAGCTGCTCCCGCCGGCGGCGGTCGTCGAGGCGCTGCCGGTAATCGAGGCGCCGGTGATCGAACCGGTGATCGTGGTCGAGCCGGTGGTCGATCTGCAGCTTGAGCAGCGTGCCGAGCGTGTACCGGCGCCGCTGAATTTCGACGAGCGTCCCGATTGGGCCGAGGAGCCCTTCGAGTGCCTGCTGTTCGACGTTGCCGGGCTGACCCTGGCAGTGCCGTTGGTGTGCCTGGGCTCGATCTACCCGCTCGTGGACCAGGAGTTGACGCCGCTGTTCGGGCAACCGGAATGGTTCCTCGGCATCCTGCCTTCGCAGGCCGGCAACCTGAAGGTGCTGGACACCGCGCGTTGGGTGATGCCCGACCGTTATCGCGACGATTTTCGCCGGGGCCTGCAGTATGTGATTTCGGTGCAGGGGTACGAGTGGGGCCTGGCGGTGCATCAGGTGAGTCGCTCGATACGCCTGGACCCGAGCGAGATAAAATGGCGCAGCCAGCGCGTCCAGCGTCCCTGGCTAGCCGGCACGGTGATCGAGCACATGTGCGCCTTGCTGGACGTATCGGCCCTTGCCGAACTCATCGCCAGCGGTGCGGTGAAGCGCATGAACAACGGGCAGTTGCATTGAATCCACGGCTCGCGCAGATTGGCGCGAGCGACAACGACAACGGCGGGAAGCAACCCGCGCATACCGCGCCTGCGGTGATTGAAGAGGCTGGGATATGAAGAAGACATCTGCGCAAGGCTCCGAAGATCCCATTCTGCAGTGGGTGACCTTCCGCCTGGATAACGAGACCTACGGCATCAACGTGATGCAGGTGCAGGAAGTGCTGCGCTATACCGAGATCGCTCCGGTCCCGGGCGCGCCCAGCTACGTGCTCGGGATCATCAACCTGCGTGGCAACGTGGTCACCGTGATCGACACGCGCCAGCGTTTTGGCCTGGATTCGGCTTCCATCACCGACAACAGCCGCATCGTCATCATCGAAGCGGACAAGCAGGTCGTGGGCATCCTCGTCGACAGCGTCGCCGAAGTGGTCTACCTGCGTCAGTCGGAAATCGAGACCGCGCCCAACGTCGGTAACGACGAGTCGGCCAAGTTCATCCAGGGCGTCTGCAACAAGAACGGCGAACTGCTGATCCTGGTCGAGCTGGACAAGATGATGTCCGAGGAAGAGTGGTCGGAACTCGAGAGCATCTGATGCTGGAAGCCGCGCTGGTCTTTCTCGCCCTGGTCTGCGTCGGGCTGGGCTATGTCTGCTGGTGGCTGGCCCAGGGCCAGCGCCAACAGGCGCGGCAGCAGGCCGAGCGCGATAATGCGCGCGACCAGCGCATCAAGGAGCTGAGCAAGCGTCTGGATGCCTACCTCACCGGCAGCATCCGCATGGGCGAGGAGCTGCACGAGCTGCGCCGCACCGTCGCCCCGTTGCCCGACAAACTCACCCAGATTGAACAACGCGACCCCTCCAGCCTTTCCTTCACCCAGGCGGCGCGGCTGGTCGGGCTGGGCGCAAGCGTCGATGACCTGACCCAGTCCTGCGGGCTGTCGAAAGCCGAAGCGGAACTGGTCGCCAAGCTCCATCAGTCGCAACGCAAGGGCTGAGCCACACCGTTCGTCTCCCTCCCCGGAACCCATCCGCCCGCTTTCCCTCCTACCTTCTACGCGGCTCATGCTCACGGCGTTCATTTGCGCGCGTTTCTTTCGCTGAGGGTTCTTCCCCGAGGACCTCGGAGGCCGCCATGTTGCGCATATTCCTGCTGATGCTGCTGACGACCGGTTACGTGCAGGCGCAAGAGGCGCCTGAGCGTATCGCCGGCGCTATGACCGTGAACGTGGAACAGGCCAAGCGTCTTTTCGACCTGGGCGCGGTGTTCATCGACGTGCGTCCGGTCAGCGAGTGGAGCTGGGGGCATGTGCATGGCGCCGTGCACCTCGAACTCTCCGAGCGTTTCGCCGGTCTTGCACGCCCCGAATGGCCGCGCGAGGTCCCGCTGGTGATCTACTGCGACAGCGATGTCTGCCCGCGCGGCGCAGTGGCCTCGGCGCTGGCGGTCAAGTGGGGATACAAGCAGGTGTTCTACTTCCGCGAAGGCTACTTCGCCTGGATGCTGCAGGACTATCCGCAGGGCAAGGGCCTGGCGGGCGAGGTCGTAGCGTTCAGTCCCTGAGGGGGCCTTCCAGGCGCAGCGGCGGATCGCTGAACTCGCGCTCCCGGCGTTCGCCAAAGCCTTGCGGCGCCTTGCCCTTAAGGTACCAGGCGAACGCGATGATCTCGGCGATGGTGCGGTACAGCGCCTCGGGTATCGCATCGCCCAGTTCCAGCCGCGCCAGTATCCGCACCAGATCGGCGTTCTCGTAGATCGGCACCTCGCATTCGCGGGCGATGGCGAGAATCGCCTCGGCAAGCTCGTCGTCACCCTTTGCGCTCAGCGTCGGGGCGCTCTGACCGTCGTACTTCAGTGCGATCGCCTGGCGTCCGCTCATCTCCACCTCCTTATGCGGTGTCGTCCACCCAGCGTTGCTCGAGCGTGGTGCGGGGCCCCCGGGGCGGCTGGCCCTTGCGACAGGCCAGTTCGCTGACCTGCAGGCCGGCCTCGACGAGGCGCTCGCGCAGATGCCCCAGTTCGTGGTCGATCAGCTCGGCCGTGCGCGCCTGTTCCGCCCACAGCTGGCTGGAGAGCGCGCCACGAATCAGCTGCGCCTGTACCTGCAGCGGGCCGAGTGGGGCCAGGTCGAAGGCCAGTTCGACTTTCCAGATTTTTTCCCCGTCTTCCTGGCGGCCTTTGGGCGACGGCAGTTCTTCCTTCTGCAGCTTGATCTGCAGCGGCACGAGGTTTTGCTGGTTGCGCATCGGCAACTCGAGCTGCCAGGTCGTCAGGTGCGTGCCGTCCGGCAGCACCTGGGATTGCGCGAGGCTCGACAGCTGGTGCGTCTGCAGCCGCGACACCGCGGCGGCGGCTAGCTTGAGCAGGCTTTCCAGGTCGTCCTCGTCGTCCAGCGATTGCAGCAGGCCGGAGGGCAGCGGGAAGCCCATCGCCTGCTGGCGCGCGCCGGCCTGCCCCAATGCACCCAGCGCATTGCGGACGAAGGCGGGCAGTGCCTGCGCCATCATCGCGCCGCTGTTGGGTCCCAATTGCGGGCTGTCCGGGGTCAGCCCCGGCGCCAGTTGCGCGATCAGGCGCAGCAGGTTGGCTTTCAGGTCGAGGGGCAGGGCGCTGCCCTGGCCCTGCAGCAGTTTCGCTTCGAGGAACAGACCGCTGGCGTCGAGCGCCTTGGCCAGCGCTTTCGGATCGGTCAGCTCCTGGATGTCCGGCATGCTCGCCAGCAGCTTGTCGACGCTGGCATTCAGCGCTTCCGGCAGATCCGGCTGGCTGCTGAGGTTGAACAGTGCCCGCGCCAAGTTGTCCAGCGAACCCTGGCGGCCGGCCTGGATGGTCAGTTGCTGGCCCAGTTCGAGCTGGTCGAGGCGGCCGCTCAGCGGCAGGAAGTTCAGCTCCTGGCTGCCTTTGACTTCGGCGGTGAGCAGGCTGCCCAGACCCAGTTGCAGATTGGTTTCGATAACCAGCTTGCTTCCGGCCTGCGCGGTGTTGAGCAGGGTGACGATGACCTTGAACGCCTGGGGTTCGCCAGCCTTCTGCGGCAGTGGCTGGCTCGCGGTAACCTTGCCCTGCAACAACGTGCCCGGTGGCAGCTCGTCGAGGTCGAGCATGATCATCGGCTGCCCGGCGCCGCCTTTGGCAGCATTCTGCAAGGCGGAGATCAGGCTCGTGTCGGAAAGGGCGGTGACGCCGAAGGTGCTTCCCAGTTCCAGCGGACGGTTGGTGGCGGTGGCGAGGATGGTCTGCCGACCGCTTTCCAGAGTCAGGCGCAGCAGGGCCTGGAAGCTCTCGCTGGTCTGCTTGACCGCGAGCACTTCGGCGTCGGCGCTTTCGCCAGGCAGCAGCAGGCCTTCGAGGGGTTGCAGCAACTTGAGGGCCACTTCGCCGGCTGTGGCGTTTGGACGCACGGTGGGCGCAACAGTCGATACGGCAGCCGGTCCGCTGATCTCGGTCATGAACGGGTTACAACCTGTCGAAAAAGCCAGCTTTGGAGGTCAGGCCTCGCATGTATAATGCCGCCCCGTCCAGACCAGCGTGTGCGGCGTCCCGCCGGTAGCACGTCGAGTTCGGAACATCCCTGGCCAGAACGACAGCGATCCGTCGCGACGGGTCTGCAGTATAGCGGCAAGGATCTCGCCTTCTTGAACGTCCATGGTAGCGATGTGGTGACCAGCCCTTTCCTTGAAGCCGTATCCCTGGCCTGCGAGCGCGACTGGCGGATGCTCTTCGAGCGCCTCGACCTGCAACTGCATGCCGGCCAGATGCTGCAGATATCTGGGCCCAACGGCAGCGGCAAGACCAGCCTGCTGCGCCTGCTCTGCGGTCTCATGCAGCCGACCTCGGGTGAAGTCCGCCTGGCAGGCCAGCCACTCGATGCGCAACGCGGCGAGCTGGCGCGCAACCTGCTCTGGATCGGTCACGCCGCCGGCATCAAGGGCCTGCTCAGCGCCGAGGAAAACCTCGCCTGGCTGAGCGCGCTACACCATCCCGCTTCCCGCGCGTCGATCTGGACCGCACTTGCCGAAGTGGGACTCAAGGGTTTCGAGGATGTTCCCTGCCACACGCTTTCTGCCGGCCAGCAGCGCCGCGTCGCGCTGGCCCGGCTGTATCTCGCGCCGCCGCCACTGTGGATTCTCGACGAACCCTTCACCGCGCTGGACAAACACGGCGTCGCTCAACTGGAGGCGCATCTGGCGCGGCACTGCGAGCAGGGCGGCCTCGTCGTGCTGACCACGCACCACACTCTGGGGCTGCGGCCAAGCGGTTATCGCGACCTTGACCTGGGGCAGCGCGTCGCATGAGCAACGTCTTTACCCTGCTCGTGGTCCGGGAAGCCCGCCTTTTGTGTCGGCGCCCGGCGGAATTGGCCAACCCCCTGGTGTTCTTCGCCATCGTCATCGCACTCTTTCCCCTCGCTGTCGGTCCGGAAACGCAGCTCCTGCAGACACTGTCGCCCGGCCTGGTCTGGGTCGCCGCGCTGCTCGCCGTGCTGCTCTCCCTGGATGGCCTGTTCCGAAGCGACTTCGAGGACGGTTCGCTGGAGCAATGGGTGGTCTCGCCGCATTCGCTGTCGCTCCTGGTGTTGGCCAAAGTCCTCGCGCATTGGGCGTTTTCCGGTCTGGCGCTGGTACTGTTGGCGCCGCTGCTGGCGCTGATGCTCGGCTTGCCCGGCCGCTGCCTGCCGGTGCTGCTGGTCTCGCTGCTGCTGGGCACGCCGGTGCTGAGCCTGCTCGGCGCGGTGGGCGCGGCGCTGACCGTCGGCCTCAAGCGCGGTGGCCTGCTGCTGGCGTTGCTGATTCTGCCGCTGTACATCCCGGTGCTGATTCTTGGCAGCGGCGTGCTGCAGGCGGCCCTGCAAGGATTGCCGACCACCGGCTACCTGCTATGGATGTCCAGCCTGACCGCTCTGGCGGTTACCCTGACACCCTTTGCGATAGCCGCGGGCCTGACCATCAGCGTCGGCGAATAAGAAAAGAACAACCCGATTAGCGGGGCGCGAGTCGACGCTCGATTGCCACCCCGAAGACCGATGAGTGCTGCGATGAACTGGACTTGGTTTCACAAACTGGGCTCGCCCAAGTGGTTCTACGAGATCAGCGGGCGCTGGCTGCCCTGGCTGGCCTGCGCCGCGGCGTTGCTGTTGGTCGTGGGCGCGGTGTGGGCGCTGGCGTTCGCGCCGCAGGATTACCAGCAGGGCAACAGTTTCCGCATCATCTATATCCATGTACCGGCGGCGCTGCTGGCGCAGTCCTGCTACATCATGCTAGCCGTGGCCGGCGCGGTCGGACTGATCTGGAAGATGAAACTGGCCGACGTCGCGGTGCAGCAGGCCGCCCCGATCGGCGCCTGGATGACCTTCATTGCGCTGTTCACCGGTGCCGTCTGGGGCAAGCCGACCTGGGGCGCCTGGTGGGTCTGGGACGCGCGGCTGACCTCGATGCTGATCCTGCTGTTCCTCTATTTCGGCATCATCGCCCTCGGCCAGGCGATCAGTAACCGCGACAGCGCGGCCAAGGCGTGCGCGGTGCTGGCGATCGTCGGCGTGGTCAACATCCCGATCATCAAATACTCGGTGGAGTGGTGGAACACCCTGCACCAGCCCGCCACCTTCAAGCTCACCGAGAAACCGGCGATGCCGGCGGAAATGTGGGTGCCACTGCTGATCATGGTGATCGGCTTCTACTGTTTCTTCGCCTGTGTGCTGCTGATGCGCATGCGTCTGGAAGTGCTGCGCCGCGAAGCCCGCAGCAGCTGGGCCAAGGCGGAAGTGCGGGCTCGGGTGGAGGGCGTGCGATGAGTTTTTCCTCGTTCGGCGAGTTTCTCGCCATGGGCCATCACGGCCTTTACGTCTGGTCGGCCTACGGCGTGTGCCTTGGCGTGCTGCTGCTCAACCTCGGCCTGCCGATCCTGGCGCGCCGGCGTTACCTGCAAGATGAGGCGCGCCGTATGCGCCGGGAGGAATCCAAGTGAAACCGTTGCGCAAGAAGCGCCTTTACATCGTCCTCGCCATCCTGGCCGGGGTCGGTATCGCCGTGGCGCTGGCGCTCTCCGCCTTGCAGGAGAACATCAACCTGTTCTACACACCGACGCAGATCGCCAACGGCGAGGCGCCGAAGGATACCCGCATCCGCGCCGGCGGCATGGTCGAGAAGGGCTCGCTGCAGCGTTCCGGCGACTCGCTGGACGTGCAGTTCGTCGTCACCGACTTCGCCCGCAACGTGACCATCCGCTACCGCGGCATCCTCCCGGACCTGTTCCGCGAAGGGCAGGGCATCGTCGCCCTCGGCAAGCTGGACGCCGATGGCGTGCTGGTCGCCGACGAGGTGCTGGCCAAGCACGACGAGAAGTACATGCCGCCGGAAGTCACCAAGGCGCTGAAGGAAAGCGGGCAGATGTCGTCCGCAGAGGGAGCCAAGTGATGAGCGCTGCGTTGATCGTTCCCGAACTGGGCCACCTGGCGCTGATCCTGGCGCTGTGCATGGCGATCGTACAGTCAAGCCTGCCGCTGATCGGCGCCTGGCGCGGCGATCGTCAGTGGATGCGCCTGGCGCAGCCGGCCGCCTGGGGCCAGTTCGCCTTCCTGGCGTTCTCCTTCGGCTGCCTGACCTGGGCGTTCATGAACGACGACTTCTCTGTCGCCTATGTCGCCAGCAACTCCAACAGCGCGCTGCCCTGGTATTACAAGTTCAGCGCCGTGTGGGGCGCCCACGAGGGCTCCCTGCTGCTCTGGGCGCTGATCCTCGGCGGCTGGACCTTCGCCGTTTCGGTCTTCTCCCGGCAGCTGCCGGAGGACATGCTGGCCCGCGTGCTGGGCGTCATGGGGATCATCAGCATCGGCTTCCTGCTGTTCCTGATCGTGACCTCCAACCCGTTCGACCGCCTGCTGCCGCAATCCCCGGCGGACGGCCGCGACCTCAACCCGCTGTTGCAGGACATCGGCCTGATCGTGCACCCGCCGATGCTCTACATGGGCTACGTCGGCTTCTCGGTGGCGTTCGCCTTCGCCATCGCGGCGTTGCTCGGCGGGCGCCTCGACGCCGCCTGGGCCCGCTGGTCGCGGCCGTGGACGATCGTCGCCTGGGCCTTCCTCGGCATCGGCATCGTGCTCGGCTCCTGGTGGGCCTACTACGAACTCGGCTGGGGCGGCTGGTGGTTCTGGGACCCGGTGGAGAACGCCTCCTTCATGCCGTGGCTGGTCGGTACCGCGCTGATCCACTCGCTGGCGGTGACCGAGAAGCGCGGCGTGTTTAAGAGCTGGACGGTGCTGCTGGCGATCGCGGCATTCTCGCTGTCGCTGCTCGGCACCTTCCTGGTCCGCTCCGGCGTGTTGACCTCGGTGCACGCCTTCGCGGCCGATCCCGAGCGCGGGGTGTTCATCCTGATGTTCCTGCTGGCGGTGGTGGGCGGCTCGCTGACGCTGTTCGCCATTCGCGCGCCGGTGGTCAAGAGCCAGGTGGGCTTCGCCCTCTGGTCGCGGGAAACCCTGCTGCTGGCGAACAACCTGATCCTCATCGTGGCCGCGTCGATGATCCTGCTGGGCACGCTCTATCCGTTGCTGCTGGACGCCATCAGTGGCGCCAAGCTGTCGGTCGGGCCGCCGTACTTCAACGCGCTGTTCCTGCCGCTGATGGCGCTGGTGATGTTCACCCTGGCGGTCGGCGTGCTGGTGCGCTGGAAGGACACGCCGGTGAACTGGCTGGTCGGCATGCTCACGCCGGTGCTGATCGGCAGCGGCGTGATCGGCGCGCTGGCGGCGTTCCTCCTCGGTGATTTCCACTGGGCGGTCCTCGCCACCTGCATGCTGTCGGCCTGGGTCGTGCTCGCCGGCGTTCGCGACCTGTTCGACAAGACCCGCCACAAGGGGCTCGTCGCCGGCGTGCGCAGCCTCACCCGGAGTTACTGGGGCATGCAGCTCGCGCATTTCGGCATCGCCTTCTGCGCTCTCGGCGTCGTGCTTTCCAGCCAGTACAACGCCGAGCGTGACCTGCGCATGGCGCCGGGCGAGTCCGTCGAACTGGGGGGCTATCGTTTCGTCTTCGAGGGCGCCAAGCACTTCCAGGGCCCCAACTTCACCTCCGACCGGGCCAGTATCCGGGTGCTCGACGGCGACCGTGAGATCGCGCTCCTGCATCCTGAAAAGCGCCTCTACAGCGTGCAGAACTCGATGATGACCGAGGCGGGTATCGATGCCGGCTTTACCCGCGACCTGTACGTCGCCCTGGGTGAGCCCCTGGAGAACGACGCCTGGGCGGTGCGCGTGCACGTCAAGCCGTTCATCCGCTGGATCTGGCTCGGCGGCCTGATGACCGCCCTGGGCGGGGCACTCGCGGCGCTGGACAAGCGTTACCGGGTCAAGGTGCGTGCCCGCGTGCATGGCGCGCTGGGCAAAGGAGTTCCCGCATGAGGCGCGCATTGCTGCTGATTCCGCTGGCGATCTTCCTGGTGGTCGCGGTGTTCCTCTACCGCGGTCTGTTCCTGAACCCCACCGAGCTGCCTTCGGCGCTGATCGACAAACCGTTTCCGACGTTCTCGCTGCCCTCGGTGGACGGCCAGAGCACACTGACCGAGGCCGTGTTCAAGGGCAAGCCGTCGCTGGTCAACGTCTGGGCAACCTGGTGCCCGACCTGCCGCGAAGAGCACGCCATGCTGAACAAGCTGGCGGATCAGGGCGTGACCATCCACGGTATCAACTACAAGGACGACACCGCGGCCGCACAGCGCTGGCTGGCGCAGTACGGCAACCCCTACGGCCTCGACGTCAGCGATGTCGAGGGTAGCCTGGGCCTTGACCTGGGCGTCTACGGCGCGCCGGAAACCTTCCTCGTCGACCGCAACGGGATAATCCGGCACAAGTACGTCGGCGAGATCAACGAGCGTGTCTGGCGCGAGCAACTGGCGCCGCTGTGGGCGCAGCTCAGCGAGGAGGGCGGGCAATGAAGCGCGCATCCTTCATCGGGCTGGTCGGCCTGCTGCTGGCCGGCTTCGTCCATGCGGCGATCGATACCTACGAGTTCGCCGACGAATCGCAACGCGAGCGTTTCGGCCTGCTGACCAAGGAACTGCGCTGCCCGAAATGCCAGAACCAGGACATCGCCGACTCGAACTCGCCGATCGCCGCCGACTTGCGCAAGCAGATCCATGAGCAGTTGCAGCAAGGCAAGAGCGACGCCGATATCGTCGACTACATGGTCGCCCGATACGGCGACTTCGTCCGCTACAAGCCGCCGCTGGAAGGGCGCACTGCCTTGCTCTGGTTCGGCCCCGCGGCCCTGCTGCTCGGCGGGCTGCTGACGATCACGGTGATCGTGGTTCGCCGCCGGCGCGTCGATGCACGCCCGCAGGATGCATTGCTGTCCGCCGACGAGCGGGCGCGCCTTTCCGCCCTCATGACCAAAGACCCGCTGGATAAGAACGCCCCATGACCGATTTCTGGCTCGCCGCCGGCCTGCTGTTGCTGGTAGCCCTGGCTTTTCTGCTGATTCCCGCGATCCGTGGCCGCCGCGCCCAGACCGAAGAGGACCGCACCGCGCTCAACGTCGCGCTCTACGAGGAGCGCCAGGCCGAACTGGTCGCCCAGCACGCGGCCGGCATCCTCACCGACGATCAGCTGGAAGCCGGCCGCGCCGAAGCCGGGCGCGAGCTGCTCGCTGATGCCGAGGGCAGCGAGCACGCGCGCAGCGCCCGCCTGGGCCGTACGGTGCCGCTGGTGATGGCGGTGCTGATGCCGCTGCTCGGTGGCGCGCTGTACCTGCACTGGGGCGCCAGCGACAAGGTCGAGCTGGCCCGCGAGTTTTCCCAGCAGCCGCGCAGCCTCGCCGAGATGACCTCCCGCCTTGAACAGGCGGTCAAGGCGCAGCCCGACTCCGCCGAGGGTTGGTACTTCCTTGGCCGTAGCTACATGGCGCAGAGCCGCCCGGACGATGCGGTCAGGGCGTTCAGTCGCACCGTCGAACTGGCCGGCCGCCAGCCCGAGCTGCTCGGGCAATGGGCGCAGGCGCTGTATTTCGCCGGTGGCAAACAATGGAGCGCGTCGATCCAGGACCTCACCGACGAAGCGCTGAAAGGCGATCCGAACGAAGTCACCAGTCTGGGTCTGCTGGGCATCTCGGCCTTCGAGGGCAAGCGCTTCCAGGACGCCGTCAGCTATTGGGAGCGCCTGGTCAACGTGCTTCCCGCGGAAGACCCCTCGCGTGCGGCGTTGCAGGGCGGCATCCAGCGTGCCCGCGAACAGCTCGCCGAACATCCGCAGGAAGCGGCTCCCGCCGTGGCCGAAACGGGCGTGGCGCTGAAAGTCCGCGTGCAGCTGTCGGAGGCGCTGAAGGCCAAGGTCGAGCCGGGCGACGTCGTGTTCGTCTTCGCCCGCGCGGTATCCGGCCCGCCCATGCCACTGGCGGCCAAGCGCCTGACGGTGGCCGACCTGCCCAGCGAAGTAACTTTGCGCGATTCGGATGCAATGATGCCGCAACTGCAATTGTCCAAATTCCCGAAGGTCGAACTGGTGGCGCGGGTTTCCCGCGCCGGCAATGCCACCGCCGGGGAGTGGATCGGTCGCAGCAAGGCGCTCGATACCTCCACCAGGGACGTGCAGCAGTTGACCGTCGACAGCCCCGATAGCCCCTGAACCCGCCGGAATAGCCGGCCGTGGAGTGACGATGAACGAGTTTCCACCAGGCCGGCAAAGCCGCCTGCTTCGCCTGGCCGGTGTGCTGGGCATGGCCCTCCTGCTGGGCGCCTGTGCCGGGCGCAACGCCCCCTCTGACGACCAGCCGCTGCCGCGTCTGCCGCAGGAACAACTGCCCTCCGACACCACCCAGGCGCCTGCGCCGCCGCCCGCACCGAAGGTTCCCGCGCCTCCGGCGGTGATGAAGACCCATCCGCGCTATGCGCCACCGCCGCAGGGCGACGCCTTCTGGGACCCGCGCCTGGGAGTCTACGTGGTCGACAACAAGGAGCTGTACTACCGCGAACGGCTCTATTACCGCTGGGATCAGGGCTGGTACTGCGCCGGGCGCATAGACGGCCCCTGGGAAAGCGTCGACGGCCCCAGCGTCCCGCCGGGCCTGCGCAGCCGGCATCCCTGATCCGGCGTCGATCGCTCGGGACTTTAGCTAGCTTCGGACAGTCCCATGTTCACGCCGTGCGGATTTGCGGGCGGCGTGACGAGGAGGACTCCGCATGAACCTTCGCTCTCTCGGCCTGGGATTGCTGCTGCCCCTGGCCGGCTGCTCGATGATCGACCGGCAAAGCTGCGTCGCCCAGAGTTATCCGGCTGCCGTCGAACTCCCCGCCGAGGCCGGCCCGCCGCCGCGTTTCGGCCAGGGCCGCTGGGACCCGCAATTGAAGGTGTTCGTCATGAACGATGACCGCGATCTCTATTACCGAGGTCAGGTCTATTACCGCTTCGCCGACACTTGGCACTGGAGCGATCGCCCGAGCGGGCCCTGGGTCGAGGTCGACCGGGCGGGTGTGCCGGATCTGCTGGCTGCGCGCTATCCGCAGGCGAACAGGCCGCGGGTGCTGACGACCGGCTTTGCCGATTCGGCGGACCGGGAGGCGGCCCAGGCCATGACGCCGGTATCCGATCCGACCACGCCCTGACTCCGCCGATCAGCTCTCCCGTTCCGGCTTCGCGCTGAACAGGGGGCTGCCGCAACGACTGCAGAACGCCGCGTTGGCTTCGTGCGTCGCCTTGCTGCAGGTCGGGCAGGGTTGCTGCTGGGTGTCGCCGCGCATGGCGTTGGCCAGCTCCGCGGTGAATATCCCGGTGGGCACCGCGATGATCGAGTAGCCGGTGATCATCACCAGCGCCGCGAGCGCCTGGCCCAGCGGCGTCCTGGGAACGATATCGCCAAAACCGACGGTGGTCAGGGTGACGATCGCCCAGTAGATGCTCATCGGAATGCTGGTGAAGCCGTGCTCGGGTCCCTCTACCACGTACATCAGGGTGCCGAAGACGGTCACCAGGGTGCTCACACTGAGCAGGAACACTACGATCTTCTGCCGGCTGCCGCGCAGCGCCACCAGCAGGAAGTTGGCCTGGCTCAGGTAGGGCGTCAGCTTCAGCACCCGGAAGACTCGCAGCATCCGCACCACCCGGACGATCATCAGGTAGTGGGCGTCCGGGTAGATCAGCGTGAGAAACGCCGGGAGCACCGCCAGCAGGTCGATCAGTCCGTAGAAACTGAGCATGTAGCGCAGCGGTTTCGGATGTACGGCGGCGCGTACCAGATACTCCACGGCGAAGATCAGCGTGAAACCCCATTCCAGTGTCAGCAGGAGCGTGCCGAAGCGTTGATGCAACGGCTGGATGCTGTCGACCATCACCACCACCAGGCTGGCGAGGATGATCCCCAGCAGCCAGCTGTCGAAGCGCTTGCCGGCGGGGGTGTCGCTGAAGAAGATGATCCGATTGAGGCGCTCGCGCCGGCTGCCGTTTTCCATGGGGTTCTCGATGCTGCGAGCCTTGGGCTCATCCATCAGATGGACCGCTGAAGTCGTCGCGGGTGCGCTTGTGGTTCAGGCGCGCTTGATCTGGTTCGCCAGGGCGTCTCGCTCGTCCACCTCGCAGCCTTTGAGTACCAGGCGAATGATGGTGTCCGCCGCGGCATCGTAGTCGCTGTCGTCGAGGGTGGATTTGCCGGTGACCACGGAAATCTGCCAGTCGAAGTCGGCATAGGTCTGGGTCGCGGCCCAGATGCTGAACAGCAGGTGATGAGGATCGACCGGCGCCATCAGGCCTTCGTCGATCCAGCTCTGCAGGCAGTTGATGTTGTGCCGCGCCTGGTTGTTCAGTTGCTCGATCTGTTCGGCGGTGAGGTGCGGCGCGCCGTGCATGATCTCGCTGGCGAACACCTTCGAGGCGTGCGGCAGCTCGCGGGAAATACGGATCTTCGAGCGGATGTAGTTGCGCAGCACTTCGGCCGGGCGGCCGGGCTGGTTGAACGGCGACGAGGCGTGCAGCAGCGGCTCGACGATGCTTTCCAGGACCTCCAGGTAGAGGTTTTCCTTGGACTTGAAGTAATAGTAGACGTTGGGCTTGGGCAGGCCGGCTTTCGCCGCGATGTCGCTGGTCTTGGCGGCAGCGAAGCCCTTGTCGGCGAACTCCTCGCTGGCCGCGCGCAGGATCAGTCCTTTGTTGCGTTCGCGGATACTGCTCATGGCGCTCTCGGTCCAGGGCCGCCGCAGCAGATGGCGGCAAACCGGTCGGCGCATGCTAGCACCGGCCTCCTGAACCCCTCAAGGCGGGGGCAGTCGGATTGAAGAGGGCGCGCCGGCCGGAGGTTAATGGTGTACCCGCACCTTCATTTCTGGTTTCATCGGCGGCCAAGCCGAAGACTCCTGCCGTATCAGGTATCCGCCATGTCGGACGAACAACTGGTCGACCCGTTCGGGCGCCGCATCACCTACCTTCGCCTGTCGGTCACCGACCGCTGCGATTTTCGCTGCACCTACTGCATGAGCGAGGACATGGTCTTCGCCCCGCGGGCGCAGATACTCACGCTCGAAGAACTCTATGCGGTGGCCGACGCCTTCATCGGCCTCGGCGTCAAACGCATCCGCATCACCGGCGGCGAACCGCTGGTGCGCAAGGGCGTTGTCGGGTTGCTGGAAAAGCTCGGTGCGCGCAGCGAACTGGAAGACCTCTCCATCACCACCAACGGTTCCCAGTTGCCGCACCTCGCCGGGAAGCTGCGCGCCGCGGGCGTCAAACGGCTGAACATCAGCCTCGACTCGCTGCGCCGTGAGCGCTTCGCCGAGTTCACCCGACGCGACAGCCTCGACCAGGTGCTGGCGGGCATCGACGCCGCGCGCGCCGCCGGTTTTTCGCGGATCAAGCTGAACAGCGTGGTGCAGAAGGACCGCAACGATGACGAGGTGCTCGATCTGGTGGAATTCGCCATGGCCCGCGACCTCGACATCAGCTTCATCGAAGAGATGCCGCTGGGCAGCGTTTCCAGCCACAGCCGCGAGATCACCTTCTGCTCCAGCGACGAGGTGCGCGCACGCATCGAGCAGCGCCACGCGCTGGTGCGCTCCAGTCATGCCACGGGCGGGCCCTCGCGTTATTGGCAGGTGGTGGGCAGCGCCACGCGGGTCGGCTTCATCTCTCCGCATAGCAACAACTTCTGCGGCGACTGCAACCGGGTGCGGGTCACCGCCGAAGGCAAGCTGGTGCTCTGTCTCGGCCACGAGGGCGCACTGGACCTTAAGGCCTTGATGCGTCGCCATCCCGGGGACGCACAACGCTTGCGGCATGCGCTGGTCGAGGCCCTGCATCTGAAGCCGGAGCGACATTTCTTCCGCAACGACGAGCAGGTCCAGGTGGTCCGCTTCATGAGCGTCACGGGCGGCTGATCACGGTATTGGCGGCATAAAAAAAGGCGGTGGATTTCTCCACCGCCTTTTTTGTGCGCGTCGTCCGCGTCAGGCAGTCATTGCCTTGCGGGTGCGCTCGATCACGTTCTGCAAACGCTCGTTGCCCATGTACTGATCGGGGTAGAGGCGTTCGGTGTGGCAGGCAATGCCGTGCTCGTTGACCAGCGTGAAGCTGAAGTTGCCTTCGCGGCTGAGGGCCATGATCTGGCAGCTCAGCGGGGCGAAGGCTGCGGTGAGTGCGCTCATGGCGTTTTGTGCGTGATGATGAATGGACATGGTTCTTATATGTTCCTGAACGAATACGGCTTGGGCCGTTGACTAGAAGCTCCGCAGTCGCCGCCCAAATGGGGTGGCCGAATGATCCTTATCGGAGCTGAAGGGGCGAGAGAAAGTTCCGCCCGATGCAGGGGTTTGGCTGACGTGTATCGGCAGGTTCGAATTGACCATGAGCCGTAACGAGCCAAACGAGACACCTTCTTGCGAAGACGTGGCTACCAGACATCGGAGTGGGGAAGGGCTGCGGCTGCCTGTGAGTGCAGCGGACGGTCTTACCGAGGGTCCTCTCCCGCAAGGAAAGGAGGCGCGCAGTGTAACAGCCGGCGCGATGCCTGTCCTGATGGGGTGATCATCGGTAGCGAGTTCGATGTATCGGCTCGTTAACGATGAAAGGGATTTGGATCGATGCTGCATCGCTACTTTCCGTGCGGTAAAGAAAAAGCCCGCCGGAGCGGGCTTTGACGGGGCGCTGTTCCTTCAGCTGAGATTCACCTTAGAACAGGCCCTGTGAAAATTTCGTGAAGGGTTTTTAACATTTCGGATAACCATTCAAATCGAGCCGATGACGCGTGGCGAAGGTGTTATAGCGATAAGAAAAGACCAAAAAAATAACGCCAACGAGTGGCGTTATTTTCGTAGCGCTAGTTGCCGGCCGGGAATCAGCTGGCGCGGGCGATATCGCGCAGGGCTTTCACCTGGTCGTGATTGCGCTGAACGCCTTCGAACTGTTTCTCGACGATCGAGCGGATATTCGCCGGCAGATCCTTGGAGAGCGCGTTCTTGTAGCTCTTCATCGCGACGTCTTCACCGCGCTCGCACTCATTGAGAATGGACTCTTCGTCCTTGCCGGTGATGATCGACTTCAGGTCGACCCAGCGGCGGTGAAGGTCCGCGCTGACGCTGGTGCTCGTTTCCGGGTCGCCGCCGAGGGAACGGACCACTTGCTGCAGCTCGGTGGCCGCGCTGGCACAGGCTTGCGAGCGGCTGACGAACAGCGCCTTCAGCTCGGCGTTCTTGATGTCCTCGGCGCAGGTGCGGAAGCCTTCTTCGCCGTCTTTGCTGGTTTCGATGAGGTCGTTGAGTACGGAGATTACTTCTTTATTGTCCATGCTGGATTTCCTCTTCGTTCATGGATTTACATAATTCGCATGGATTAGGAGGGACGTTTTTTTTGCAAAGTTCAGGGAAGGTTACGAACGGTAGGCATGCGTTTTTCGGCAGCCGTCGCGGAACTTTTTTTGAAGGCCACGGCAACTCGAACGGTACACAGCGACCCTGCAATGCTGCGAAACGCTAAAGGGCAAAGGGAAGTTGAGATGAGCTCGGGCTGTTTATAACGAGCGCGATAAGTGCGCAGGAGCATTCGTTAGTTCCGCGGTGATCGTAATTCACTTGAAAAAAAACAACCGATGGATTAAAACACTCACCACAACTAATCCGGGGACTAATGAACATGTCAAAACTTGCCGAATTTCGCGCGCTCGAACAGAAACTGGCCGAGCAACTGGCGCAGATGGAGTCCATGAAGTCCGATGCCGGATTGAAGAAGGAAATGGAGTTCGAGGAAAAGCTCAAGGCCCTGATGGCTCACTATGACAAAGGCCTGCGCGATATCGTCGAGCTGCTCGACGTGGGCGCCAGCAGCAACTCGCGCAGTGCGCCCAAGGCGGCTGCACGCCAGCGCAAGGAGCGCGTGCTGAAGGTTTACAAGAATCCGAAAACCGGCGAACTGGTGGAAACCAAGGGTGGCAACCACAAGGTCCTGAAAGCCTGGAAAGAACAGCACGGCGCACAAACCGTGGAAAGCTGGCTGCAATAAGTCGCCGTTAATAAAAAGCCCCGGCTTGTCATGCAAGCCGGGGCTTTTTTATTGCCTGTAGTTAGCTAGCTCTTCAGCCGGTAGCCGGTCTTGAACATCCAGAAGACGATGGCCAGGCAACCGCCGAGAAACAGCAGCGTCATTCCCAGGCTGACCGCGACGTTCACGTCCGACACGCCATAGAAGCACCAGCGGAAGGCGCTGATCAGGTAGACCACCGGGTTGAACAGGGTGATCTTCTGCCACACCGGCGGCAGCATGCTGATGGAATAGAAGCTGCCACCAAGGAACGTCAGCGGCGTGACGATCAGGGCCGGTACGATCTGCAACTTCTCCCAGCCGTCGGCCCAGATGCCGACGATGAAGCCGAACAGGCTGAAGGTCACCGCGGTGAGCACCAGGAACAGCAGCATCCACAAGGGATGCTCGATCTCGAAGGTCACGAACAGCCGCGCGGTGAGCATGATGATCAGGCCGAGGATCACCGACTTGGTGGCCGCCGCACCCACGTAGCCGACGACGATCTCGAACGAGGAAATCGGCGCCGACAGCACTTCGTAGATGGTCCCCGAGTACTTGGGCATATAGATGCCGAAGGCCGCGTTGGAAATGCTCTCGGTGAGCAGCGCCAGCATCACCAGGCCGGGCACGATGAAGGCCGCATAGTCGATGCCGTGGATCTGCACCATGCTTGAGCCGATCGCCGAGCCGAACACCACGAAGTACAGCGAGGTGGAGATCACTGGCGTGGCGATGCTCTGCATCAGCGTGCGCCAGGTGCGTGCCAGCTCGAACAGATAGATCGCGCGGATCGCGTAGAAATTCATGCCCGGCCCCTTACCAGATTGACGAAGATGTCTTCCAGCGAACTCTGGCTGGATTGCAGGTCCTTGAAGTCGATGCCGTGCTCGCCCAGATGACGCAGCAGTTCGGCAATGCCGGTGTGCTGGCGTTGCGCATCGAAGGTGTAGACCAGCTCGTTGCCATCGGCGGACAGCTCCAGCGCATAGGCATCCAGCGCGGGCGGGATGCTTTCCAGCGGGCGCTGCAGGATCAGCCGGAGCTGTTTCTTGCCGAGCTTGTCCATCAGCGCGGCCTTGTCCTCCACCAGGATGATCTCGCCCTTGCTGATCACGCCGATGCGGTCGGCCATTTCCTCGGCCTCCTCGATGTAGTGCGTGGTGAGGATGATGGTCACGCCTCGTTCGCGCAGGCCGCGGACCATCTCCCACATGTCGCGGCGCAGCTCGACGTCCACGCCAGCGGTGGGTTCGTCGAGGAAGAGGATGTCCGGTTCGTGGGACAGCGCCTTGGCGATCATCACCCGGCGCTTCATCCCGCCGGACAGTTCGAAGATGCGCGCCTCGCGCTTCTCCCACAGCGACAGGTCGCGCAGCAGTTTCTCCAGGTGCGCCGGGTTCGGCCCCTTGCCGAACAGCCCGCGGCTGAACTTCACGGTCGCCCAGACGCTTTCGAACGCGTCGTTGAACAGCTCCTGTGGTACCAGGCCGATCTTCGCCCGCGCCAGGCGGTAGTCGTCGAGGATGTCGTGGCCGTCGACGCTGACCTTGCCGCCGCCGGGATTGACGATGCCGCAGACGATGCTGATCAGGGTGGTCTTGCCGGCCCCGTTGGGGCCGAGGAGGGCGAAGATTTCACCCTTCTGGATGTCGAGATCGATGCCTTTCAGGGCGTGGTGGCCGGAGGCATAGGACTTGGTCAGTTGCTGGATCGAGATCGCCGGTTGCACGGGGACTCCTTGAGAGGGCGGATGCGCGATTGTAGGCGCAAACGGCTGCCGGAGCCGACCTGGCGGAACGTCCGGGGCAGGATGCCCGGCGAGCGGAAACGAAAAAGCCCGCGCGAGGCGGGCTTTTTTGTGGTTTCAGGCGGGACGATGTGCCTGAAACCTTGTTTTGGTCGGAGCGACTGGATTCGAACCAGCGACCTTCTCGTCCCGAACGAGACGCGCTACCAAGCTGCGCTACGCTCCGAGAATGGCGCGCATTGTACCGAAAAAGTTTTGCCGCACAAGGGGTTAGAGCGGGCTTTTTTTGCGCCGGAGGGTGCCGTTCAATCGGCGCGCGGCCGATCCCCGTCTTCGGCGGCGGATGCCAGGAGTTCCGGGCTGTTGAGGTTGGCCAGGCGCGGGTCGTCGATGGCGCACTCGACCGCGACGGGCGAGCGCTGGCGGAAAATCCGCTGCGGGCTGCGTTCGCCGGCGAGCCAGGCCTGTTCGACGACCTCTTTCAGCCGGGTCGGCAGCACGGCGAACAGCGGCTCCCAATAGCCGCCCCGATGCAGCATCACCGGGTGTTCGCCGGCCTGCGCCAGCAGCGCATCGACCAGTTCGCGATCCAGCAGCGGCGCGTCGCAGGGCAGCACCAGCAGGTGATCGTGGCGGGCGGCCTGCAGACCGGCACGGATGCCGGCCAGCGGGCCGGGGAAGTCGGGGCTGTCGTCGCTCACCAGTTGGTCGGCGTAACGGCCATAGCGCTCGGCGTTGCGATTGCAGGAGATGATCAGGTCGTCGGTCAGCGGTCGTACCAACGCGTGCAGCCAGGCGATCAGCGGCCGACCGCGCCAGTCGATCAGGCCCTTGTCGCGGCCGCCCATGCGTTGTCCCCGGCCGCCGGAAAGCAGCAGTACGGAGCAGGGAACCGGCGGCATTGACGGCATCGGGGACCTCCAAAACGGGGCTGTGATATAACACCGGCCCTTCTTCCCCGACAACTGGAAAACTGCCATGAGCCACAAGGCTGACGCGGTGTTCGTACCGCTGAATATCGCCGTTCTGACCGTCAGCGATACCCGTTCGCTGGAAACCGACACCTCCGGCCAGCTGTTCGTCGACCGCCTCACCAGCGCTGGTCATGCCCTGGCCGAACGCGTGCTGCTCAAGGACGACATCTACAAGATCCGCGCCCAGGTCGCTGCCTGGATCGCCGATGACCGCGTGCAGGTGGTGCTGATCACCGGCGGCACCGGTTTCACCGAGCGCGACAGCACGCCCGAGGCGGTCGGCTGCTTGCTGGACAAGCAGGTGGATGGCTTCGGCGAGGTCTTCCGGCAGATTTCCGTGGCGGATATCGGCACCTCCACCATGCAGTCGCGCGCCCTGGCCGGACTCTCCAACGGCACGCTCGTCTGCTGCCTGCCGGGTTCGACCAACGCCTGCCGCACCGCCTGGGACGGCATCCTGGCCGAACAGCTGGACGCGCGTTTCCGTCCCTGCAATTTCGTTCCGCACCTCAAGCAGGCCGAACCCTGCGAGAGCCGCGGATGAGTGGCTGCGACCATCCCGGGCTGTTGCCGCTGGAGGACGCCCTGGCGCGTCTGCTGGCGATGGCCGAGACCTGCCCGATAGACGAGGTGGAGCAGGTCGGACTCGCCGAGGCCGACGGTCGCGTGCTGGCCGAGACGCTGGTTTCCAGCCTCGACTTGCCGCCGTGGGACAACAGCGCGATGGACGGCTACGCCCTGGCCCTGGCCGACTGGACCGGCGAACCGCTGGTCGTCAGCCAGCGGATTCTCGCCGGCACCGCTCCGGCAGCGCTGCAGCCGGGCACCTGCGCGCGCATCTTCACCGGCGCACCGGTGCCCGCAGGCGCCGACACGGTGGAAATGCAGGAGAACGCCGAGGTGCTGGACGACGGCCGGGTGCGCTTCGTCGAGCCGCTGCGGGCCCATCGCAACATCCGCCTGCAAGGCCACGAGACCCGCGTCGGCGACAGCGTGCTGCCGGCCGGCACCCGGCTCGGGCCGATCGAACTCGGCCTTGCCGCCTCGCTGGGCGCTGCGCAACTGAGCGTTCGGCGCCGTCCGCGGGTCGCCGTGCTGTCCACCGGCGATGAGCTGGTCGAGCCGGGTCAGTTGCTGGGCGCCGGACAGATCTACAACAGCAACCGCCGCTTGCTGATCGCCTGGTTGCAGCGTTTGGGCTGCGCCGTGGTGGACGCCGGCATCCTCGCCGACGACCTCGAACTGACGCGGCAGACGCTGCGAAACCTCGGCGATGTCGACCTGATCCTGTCCACCGGCGGCGTGTCGGTGGGCGAGGCGGATTTCCTCGGCGAAGTGCTGCGCGAAGAAGGCGAGCTCACCCTGTGGAAACTTGCCCTCAAGCCGGGAAAACCGCTGACCGTCGGGCATTGCCAGGGCGTCCCGGTGATCGGCCTGCCGGGCAATCCGGGGTCGTCGCTGGTGACCTTCGCCCTGCTGGCGCGGCCTTACCTGCTGCGGCGCCTGGGCGTGGTCGAGGTCGGGCCACTGGGCTTCGAGGTGGCGGCCGGTTTCGTCTGGGGCAGGCCGGGCACGCGTCGGGAATTCCTCCGCGCGCGGCTGGAGAACAACCGCGCCCTGTTGCACCCGAACCAGAGTTCCGGGGTGCTGAGCAGCGCGGCCTGGGCCAACGGCCTGGTGGAAGTGCGCGAAGGCCAGACGCTGGAAGAGGGCGATCCGGTCCGTTTCATCCCGCTGAGCGAGTTGCTCGGCTAGTCGAGCGCCGCCAGCCCCGTTTCCTGCGGGGCGCGCCGGCGCTCACGGAATTCCCCCGGCGTGTGTCCGGTCCAGGCCTTGAAGCTGCGGTGGAACGAGCGTGGCTCGCTGAAGCCGAGGTAGACGGCGATCTCCTGGATCGGCAGGTCGCTGCCCAGCAGGTAGCGTTCGGCCAGCTCCCGGCGCAGTTCGTCGAGCACCTGTTGATAGCTGGTGCCGGCTTCCTGCAACCGACGTTGCAGGGTGCGAAGGCTCAGGTGGAATTTGTCCGCGACACGTTCCTTGCTCGGCATCCCGTCCCGCAGCGACTGGCGCAGCACGTTCTTCACCCGTAGCGGCAAAGGTTCGTCCACATCCAGTTCGGCCATGAGGGCGAGCGCGTGCGCCTCCAGGGTGCGCAGCAGGTTGGCGTCCGCCTGGCGCAGCGGAACGCCCAGGTATTCGCCGGGGAACAGCAGCGCGCTGCAGGGCTGCTCGAAGCGCACCGGGCAGCCGAACACCGCCTGGTAATCCACCTGCGTGGTGCCGGCCGGCTGGGCGTGCTCGAACCAGACTTCGCTCGGCGAGCGTTGCAGGTCGGCGATCCAGCGCGCGTAGAGCAGCCAGGACGCCAGCACGTTCTCCACCATGTGCCGCCGCACCTCGCCGTGCTGATGCCGGCAGTTCCAGCTCAGCCGGACCTGCCCGCCGTCGTTTTCGATGCGGCTGGTGCCCATGTCGCCGACCAGTTTTTCGTAGGGCACGATGCGCGCCATGGCTTCGCCCAGGGTCGCGCAGTTCATGGTGATGTAGCCCAGGACGCTCCACGAGCCGGGCTGCACGAAGCGCGCGGCATGCAGGCCGAACAGCGGGTCGGCGGAGCGTTCGGCCAGTTCGGCGAGGAGGGTTTCGTGAACCTCGCTGGGGAAGCGTCCGCTGTTGTCGGCCAGCGCCTGGCGGGAAATGCCGGCGGCGGCGAGCGCGGGCGCGCAATCCAGGCCGAGGTGTTCGGCGTAGCGCAGGTATTTCAGCAGGACCGGCACGGAGGTGTAGCCGAGGTTTTGCATGGGTTTCTTGTTCTTCTGATGGCGCGTTTGGCGAGCTCGTCTGTCCCGATCCGACAGTGACGCGGAGCGGCTGCCGGCTAGTATAGGCAGCGAACAACAAGCTCCGGAATACCGGACGAGGGAGGGCGGAATGCGACGCTGGAATGGCTGGGGCGAAGACACCACCGAGGTCGAATTGCCGGCGCACGGGGCGGAATTTCTCCACGCGCTGATCGGTGCCGGCGAGCCGCTGGCCGATGCGACGCTCGAACAGGTGCTGGCCCGTGTGCCGGCGTCGCGGCTGCCGGCGCATCCGCTGGTCAGCCTGGAGGCAGAGGATCGCCTGCGCCACGCCCGCGGGCAGAGCCTGCCGGACTGGCTGGCGATGCGCTCGGGCGACTTCGGCGTGTTTCCCGATGGCGTGGCCTTTCCCGAAACCGCCGGGCAGATCCGCGAGCTGATGGTCTGGGCGGCGGAGCGGGACCTGGTCCTGATCCCCTACGGCGGCGGCACTTCGGTGGCCGGCCACATCAATCCCCAGCATGGCGAACGGCCGGTGCTGACACTGTCGCTGGAGCGCATGAACCGCCTGCTGGAGATCGACGCCGCGAGCCTGATTGCCACCTTCGGCCCCGGCGCCAACGGCCCGCAGGTGGAAAGCCAGCTGCGCGCACTGGGCTACACCCTCGGGCACTTCCCGCAATCCTGGGAGCTGTCGACCCTCGGCGGCTGGGTGGCCGCGCGCTCCAGCGGCCAGCAGTCCCTGCGTTATGGACGCATCGAGCAACTGTTCGCCGGCGGCACGCTGGAAACCTTTTCCGGCCCGTTGCAGCTGCCGAGTTTTCCGGCGTCGGCGGCCGGTCCCGATCTGCGCGAAATGGTGCTGGGTTCGGAAGGGCGCTTCGGGGTGATCTCCGAGGTCCGGGTGCGCATCAGCCGCCTGCCCGATGCGGAAACCTTCTACGCGGTATTCCTGCCCGACTGGCCGCGCGCGCTGGAGGCGATCCGCGGCCTGGCGCAGGCGCGGGTGCCGCTGTCGATGCTGCGCCTGTCCAATGCCATCGAGACGCGCACCCAACTGGCGCTGGCCGGTCATCCGGGGCAGATCGCGCTGCTGGAGAAGTACCTGGCGCTGCGCGGCGCGCGGGGCGACAAATGCATGCTGACCTTCGGTGTCACCGGCAGCCGGGTGCAGAACGCCGCCTCGCTGCGCCAGGCCAGGAAGCTCCTGCGTGGCTTCGGCGGGGTGTTCACCGGCACGTTGCTGGGCCGCAAATGGGCGCAGAACCGCTTCCGTTTCCCCTACCTGCGCCACGGCCTGTGGAGCGCCGGCTACCTGGTGGACACGCTGGAAACCGCCACCGACTGGAGCAACGTCGACACGCTGCTGAACACGCTCGAGGCCAGCCTGCGCGATGGCCTTGCCGATGCGGGCGAGCGGGTCCATGTGTTCACCCACCTGTCCCACGTCTACGGCGAGGGCTGCAGCATCTACACCACCTACGTGTATCGGCCGGGCGGCAGCTACGCGCAGGCGCTGGAGCGCTGGCAACGGCTCAAGCACGCCGCCAGCCGCTGCATCGTCGACAACCGCGGCACCATCAGCCACCAGCATGGCGTCGGCCGCGACCATGCTCCCTACCTGGCGGTGGAGAAGGGCGAGCGGGGCATGGCCGCGCTGCGTGCGCTGGCGGTTCATTTCGACCCGGATGGCCGCCTGGCCCCCGGCGTGCTGTTGCCGGAATGAGCGCCTGGAACGCCGCCTGGCGTGAGCGCGCGCTGCCCGAGCTGGCGGCCCGCGAGTGGGACCTGATCGTCATCGGCGGCGGCATCAGCGGCGCCGGCATCCTGCGCGAAGCGGCCCGGCGCGGCTGGAAATGCCTGCTGCTGGAACAGCGCGATTTCGCCTGGGGCACGTCGAGTCGTTCGTCGAAGATGGTCCACGGCGGCCTGCGCTACATCGCCAAGGGCCAGTTCGGCCTGACCCGTGATTCGGTGCGCGAACGCCAGCGTCTGCTCGCCGAGGCGCCGGGGCTGGTGGACCCGCTGAGTTTCATCATGGCGCACTACCGCGGCGCCTTTCCCGGGCCGAAGGTCTTCGGCGGGGTGCTCGCGCTGTATGACGCCCTGGCCGGCAAGCGCAACCACCTGTTCCATTCGCTGCAGCAGCTGCGCTACCTGGCGCCGGGGCTGAAGGAGGACGGCCTACTCGGCGGCACGCGTTTCTTCGATGCGGTGACCGACGATGCGCGGCTGGTGATGCGCGTGCTCGGCGAGGCGCGCGGCGAGGGTGGCGAGGCGCTGAACGGCATCGAAGTCGTCGAGCTGCTGCGCGAGGAGGGCCGGGTGGTCGGCCTGCTCGGCGAGGATCGCGAAAGCGGCCAGCGCCTGCGGTTTCGCGCGCGTGCCGTGGCGCAGGCTACCGGCGCCTGGGCGGGTCGGTTTCGCCAGGACGACGACGTGCGGATTCGCCCGTTGCGCGGCAGCCACCTGCTGCTTCCGGCCTGGCGGCTGCCGGTGGCCCATGCGTTCAGCTTCCTGCACGACCAGGACCGGCGCCCGGTGTTCGTCTTCCCCTGGGAGGGCGCCACGGTGGTCGGCACCACGGATCTCGACCACGCCGAGTCGCTGGATCGCGAGGCGCGGATCAGCGCCGACGAGGCCGACTACCTGCTCGCGGCCTGTGCCCAGCAGTTCCCCGGCGCGCGTATCGCCGCCGCGGACGTGCTGTCGACCTGGGCCGGCGTGCGTCCGGTGGTCTGCGCGGCGGGCTCCACGCTCAAGCCCTCGGACGAGAAGCGCGAACACCTGCTCTGGGTCGAACCCGGTTGCGTGACCCTGGCCGGCGGCAAGCTGACCACCTTCCGCCTGCTGGCGCTGGAAGTGCTGCGGGCCTGCGCCGGTTTCGTCGGCCGCGAGCTGGACGACCGCGGCGCGGCGGTGTTTCGCCCGCAGCCTGCGCAGCCGATGCCCGCGCTATCGCCGGCCCAGCAGCGGCGCCTGGCCGG
>NZ_DEYR01000015.1:71914-72230 GCF_002364635.1 Pseudomonas sp. UBA3153 | reverse complement strand
CAGGCCCCCGGCGACCTCCGGGCAGACGGCGACCACGCGGCCCTCGGCCTGCCACTGCTGCAACGGCGGGAACGGCCCATGGGCGCCGCCGTCATAGCGCACGCGCTGGCCGAGCAGGCAGCGGCTGACGAGCAGTTTTTCCATGGAATCAGAGGATGTTGTCGCTGCGCCGGCGGAACCAGCCGGTCAGCGACAGGCGATCACGGCTGGCCGGCAGCACTTCGTGGGCGAACTCCGCGGAGACGAAGCAGGCCAGGGTGCCGGCCTCGGGCAGCACGTCGAGGCTGCGCGACTCGTCCAGGTAAAGGCGCAGTGC
>NZ_DEYR01000015.1:69314-71834 GCF_002364635.1 Pseudomonas sp. UBA3153 | reverse complement strand
CCGCCCTGCTCCGGCAGCCAGTCCGGATTGAGGTAGAAGACCACGGTGATGGTGCGCAGGTCGTCGTCGCGGAAGCGATCGAAGTGGCGCAGGTAGTAGGCGCCGGGCGCGTAGAAGGCGAAGTGGCATTCCAGCTCCTCGAGGCCGAGGAACAGCTGGCGATTGAGCGCCTGGCGCAGCGCCTCCATGGCCTCCAGGAACTGCTCGCAGGCAGCCGACTGCCCGCCCTCGATCCATAGAATCCGGTCGCCCCGAATGCCCTCGACGATCGCCTGCCCGGCGGCCCGGCCGATCGCCGCCGGGGCCAGTTCTCCTGCGGCCGCGCGGGAACGGCACTCTTGCGCCAGTTCGGCGGTCAGAGACTGCGGGAGAAAGGCAGGCTGCTGCGACCAACCCTGCTCGGCAAGGTCGTCGATCAGGGCTTGCAACGACGGTAGGTTCGGGGGGGTCGACATGCGCGGCATTCTAGCAGGCCGGATCGACGCGCAACCGTCGCAGATCATCTCCCGCGCGCTCGACAATGCCGGCCACCGCCCCCGACAATACGTCCCCTGCCCACAGGAGCTTCCATGCGCGTATTTCTCAGCCTGATTCTCGTCTTCCTCAGCCTCGGCGCCCGCGCCGACGCGTACAGCGACCTTTACCAGGCCGCCGGCTGGCCGCAGCAACGCGCGCACTTCAGCGATGCCCTGGGCGCCGCCCAGCAGCGCTACCGCAGCACCCTGCCGCCGGCGGTCTACCAGACGCTGGTGGAGAACAGCAATCGGCGTTTCGCGCCGCAGGCGATGGACCAGCGGGCGATCGGCGCGCTGCGCGAAAACCTGCCCCAACCGCAACCCGCGCTGGCGTTCTTCCAGGCGCCGCTGGGGCGCAAGATCGTCGCCGCCGAGCAGCTCGCCACCCGCAGCGACCAACTCGCCCGCCACGCCAACGGCCTGCCGCCGATCGAGGCCAGCGCCACCCGCCGACTGCTGGTACGGCACCTGGCGCAGGCGATCCCGATTGGCGACGCCGCCGCGGAGGTCAGCCTGGCACTGGCCGGCGTCGCGGCCGACAGCCTCAGCCAGATGATCCCCGGCCTGCTCGGCGGCGGTCAGGCGCAGGGCATGCTCGATGGCCAGCGGCAGCGGATGAAGCAGCAGATCGAGGGCAACATCGACAACACGCTGCTGCACGTCTACAGCGAACTGTCCGACCCGGAACTGGAGGAGTACGTCACCTTCGCCGAGTCGCCCGACGGCAAGCAGTATTACCAAGCCGCCTTGGCCGCCCTGCGCGCCGGCCTGGCGGCGAACCCGTCGACCTCGCAGGGCATCTGATTCGCCCGCGCCGCACCGCCACGCGCGGTACGGCGGCGACGCCCCGCTCAGCCTTCAAGACGCTGGCTGAGAAACTCGAAATAGCGCTCGCGCAGCGCTTCCCTCTCGTTGGCCAGATGATGCTTGGCGTCCGCCAGCATCAGCACCTGCGGCGTGGCGAACTTGTCTTCCAGCACCTCAAGGTTGTGCCGCCAGTCGACGGTCAGGTCGGCGTCGCCCTGGACGATCAGCGGGCTGCGCAGGCTGCGCGGCGCGCCCTCGATCTTCGGCACCCAGCGTGACAGCGCGCCGACCCAGGCGGTGGGCAAGGTTCGCGGCTGCAGCGGGTCGAGGCGATGGACGAAATCGATGAACTCCGCATCGCCGGAGTTGACGCTGAAGCGCCGCGGGATGGATTCGACGAAGGGCTTGAGCAGCCGATAGCTCAGCTGCGACCAGCCCCACGAACGCGGCCGCACCAGCGGCGCCAGGAGGATGGTTTCACCGAGCTGCGCCGCCGGCTCGCCGAGCAGCAGGTGATCGAGCAGGATCGCCCCGCCGGTGCTCTGGCCGCACAGGTGCCAGGGTTGCGGCAGATCCAGCGTCGCCGCTTCGGCGATCAGCCCCTGCAGCACGGTCTGGTACTCGGCGAAATCGCCGATGCTCGCACGCTCGCCGCTGGACAGCCCGTGGCCCGGCAGGTCGCAGGCGAGCACCGCGTAGTTCATTCGCAGCGCCCAGTCGATCACGTGGCGATACAGCCCCATGTGATCGTAGTAACCGTGCAGCAGCAGCAGGCTGGCGACCGGCTTGGGTGGCAACCAGGCCTGCACGACGATCTGGTAGTCGCCGGCCTGGAAGCAGCCGAGCCGGCTGCGCACCTGCGGATGCCGCGCCACCGGGTCCAGCCCGTAGTAGTGGCGGTAGCCGAGCACCTGCGGCGCATCCTCCTCGTCGGCGGACAGGCGCCTGAGCGCCAGGCGCAGGCTATCGGGCTGGAAGGGAGGCGACGACATGGGTACTCCGGGGACTCGCTTGACGTTCGACATTCTACCCGCGCTGCCGGCATGGCAAGCTATGCCACCCTCGGAAACCGCCATATGCCCATGTCGCCGCGCCGCAAAATCGTTCTCGCCAGCCTCTTCGGCCTGATCTGGTTGATCGCCCTGCTGTTCGCCATCTGGTGGTACCAGGCGCGCTACATCCGCGCGTTCGACAACCG
>NZ_DEYR01000015.1:68045-69144 GCF_002364635.1 Pseudomonas sp. UBA3153 | reverse complement strand
CATCCGCGCGTTCGACAACCGCACCACGCTGTTCGACGGTGGCAGCCTGCAACTGCCCGCGCGCCTCGCCGGGCCGGGGCCGGTGCGCCTGGTGCACTTCTGGGACCCGGCCTGCCCGTGCAATGTGGGCAATCAGCAGCACCTCGTGGAGCTGATCGAGCGTTTCGCCAGCCGCGGCGTGAGCTTCTACGCGGTGCAGAAGCCCGGCAGCGCGGGGCATCTGCCGAAAACGCTGGAGGCCCTGCAGCCGCTGGAGCAGTTGCCCGGTTCGGAAGACCTTCCGGCGAGCCCGGCCGTGGGTATCTGGAATGCCGACGGGCGGCTGGTCTATTTCGGCCCCTACAGCGAGGGTGCCAGCTGCACCTCGGGCAACAGCTTCATCGAGCCGGTGCTGGAGGCCCTGGCCGAGGGCCGCACGGTGAGCGCCACCAACACCCTCGCCGTCGGCTGCTACTGTCCGTGGAACGATACGGCAGACTGATCGCCCGGTATTTGCACGGGAGGGCGCCACCCCGCCGCCCTCCGCGCACGGCAGAATGCGCAACGGATCAGCCCATAACAACAAGGAACACCGATGAAACGCGTGCTCACGCTGCTCGTCCTGCTGCTCGCCGTCGTGGCCGGCGGCGGCGCCTGGTACTTCCACGGCAAACAACCGACGCGCTCCGGCGAACGGCACCTGGCCGGCCTCGAAAAGCCCGTCGATATCCGTTACGACGACCGCGGCGTGCCGCACATCCGCGCGCAGACCGAAGCCGACCTGTACCGCGCGCTCGGCTACGCCCACGCCCAGGACCGGCTGTTCCAGATGGAACTGATGCGCCGCCTGGCACGCGGCGAGCTGGCGGAAATCTTCGGCGCCAAACTGGTCGAGACCGACCGCCTGTTCCGCACCCTGCGCCTGGGCGAACATGCCGAGGCCTACGCCGCACGCGTCGACCGCAACGGCAAGCCATGGAAAGCGCTGGAGGCCTACCTGGCCGGCGTCAACCAGTTCCAGGACAGCCATCCGGCCCCGCTGGAGTTCGATCTGCTCGGCATCCGCAAACGGCCTTTCACCGCGGCCGACACCTTCGCCATCAACGGCTACACCGCGTAC
>NZ_DEYR01000015.1:65642-67857 GCF_002364635.1 Pseudomonas sp. UBA3153 | reverse complement strand
TATCCCTGCGCACCAATCCGCTGCTGACCTTCATCCGCGACCAGTTGGGCGCCGACTACCTGCGCGCCTTCGACATCGACTGGCAGCCGCAGGGCGCGCTCGCCGGGCCGGCCCTGGCCGCTGGCGACTGGAAGGATCTGGGCCGTATCGCCCAGCTGAGCGCGGACGGGCTGGAAGATGCCGGTCTGCCGCAGTTCGAGGGCAGCAACGCCTGGGTGGTCTCCGGCGCGCGCACCGCCAGCGGCAAGGCGCTGTTGGCCGGTGATCCGCACATCCGCTTTTCCAATCCGGCGGTGTGGTACGAGGCGCACACGCAGATGCCGGGCAGCGAGCTATACGGCCACTACCAGGCGCTGACGCCGTTCGCCATGCTCGGCCACAACGCCGGGCATGCCTGGAGCCTGACCATGTTCCAGAACGCCGACCTCGACCTGATCGCCGAAGAGGTCAACCCGGACGACCCCGAGCAGGTTCGCTACCAGGGCCGCTGGGTGACGATGGAAAAGACCGAGCAGACCATCCGGGTGAAGGGCGCCGAGCCGGTCGCCCTGATCCTGCGCCGTTCGCCGCACGGGCCGATCATCACCGATGCCCTGGGCAAGGCCGCAGGCAAGACGCCGATCGCCATGTGGTGGGCCTTCCTCGAAACCGAGAACCCGCTGATCGACGCCTTCTACGGCCTGCGCGACGCAGACAGCCTGGAACAGGCGCGCGCCGCCGCCGAGAAGATCCACGCACCCGGCCTCAACCTGGTCTACGCCAACGCCCACGGCGACATCGCCTGGTGGGCGGCGGCGAAGCTGGTCAAGCGCCCCGAGGGGGTCAATCCGCTGTTCATCCTCGATGCGCGCCGCGGCGAAGCGGAGAAGCCCGGCTTCTACCCGTTCAGCGCCAACCCGCAGGAAGAGAACCCGGCGCGGGGCTACATCTTCTCGGCCAATTTCCAGCCGGTCTCGCCGACCGGCATCGAGATTCCCGGCCACTACAACCTGCCCGACCGTGGCCGCGAGCTCGACCGGCAACTGGCCGACGCCACGGTGAAATGGGACCGCAACAACAGTCAGGCGCTGCAACTGGAGGCGAAGACCGACTACTACAAACGCATGCTGTTGCCGATCCTCGACGAGCTGCGCAGCCAGGCCGGCGGCGAAGAAGACCGTGCGCTGCTCGAACGCCTCGCCGCCTGGGACGGAGAACACAGCCTCGACTCGGTGGAGGCCAGCCTGTTCAACCAGTTGCTCTACGAGATCGCCCGTGCCGCGATGGCCGACGAACTAGGTGCGGACTACTTCGACACCCTGCTGAGCACCCGGGTCCTCGACCATGCGCTGCCGCGGCTGGTGGCCGATGCCCGCTCGCCGTGGTGGGACGACCGCACCACGGGCGAGACGGAAAACCGCGCCGTGATACTGGGCAAGGCCTGGCAGGCCACCCTCGCGCACCTGCGCGAGCACTTCGGCAAGGACCCGCAGGGCTGGGCCTGGGGCACGCTGCACCAGGTCACCCACGCCCATGCGCTGGGCCAGCAGAAACCGCTGGATCGCCTGTTCAACGTCGGCCCCTTCGCCGCGCCCGGCGGCCACGAACTGCCCAACAACCTGTCCCAGCGCATCGGCCCGGCGCCCTGGCCGGTCACCTACGGCCCTTCGACGCGCCGCCTGGTGGATTTCGACGATCCGCTGCACAGCCTCGGCATCAACCCGGTCGGGCAGAGCGGCGTGCTCTTTGATCGCCACAACGCCGATCAGGCACGGGACTACATCGCCGGACGCTACCAGACGATGCGCATGAGCGAGGAGGATGTCGCGGCTCACGTCGAGGGCACCCTGCACCTGCTGCCGGCGGACTAGAGCCGATCGCCGCTACGGCGCAAACGAAAAAGCCAGGCTCGAAAGCCTGGCTTTTTCATGGCGTCGCGAAAGGCCGGTGGCGCCTTTCAGTGCCTCAGAGCGTATCGCCCGGGGTCGCCGGAGCCGCGCTGGAGACCGCGGCAACCGCGGCCGGAGCAGCGGGTTTCGCCGCGACAGGCTTGGCCGCCGGCTTGACGACGCGTTTGACGGCCGGGCGTGCCGGTGTGGCGGTGCCCACGGCCTTCGCCGGAGCGACGGCCGCCTTGCTGGCGGGTTTGGCAGTGGGCTTGGCGGCCGGCTTGCTCGCGACCGGTTTGACGGCAGGCGAGGCCGCAGCGGGTTTGGCCGCGGTTTTCGCCGCGGCC
>NZ_DEYR01000015.1:64004-65475 GCF_002364635.1 Pseudomonas sp. UBA3153 | reverse complement strand
GCCGCGGTTTTCGCCGCGGCCGGCTTGGCAGCGACTCGGGTGCGCGGCTGGGCCGGTTTCGCCGCAGCCTTGACCACGCGGCCGACGACCGGCTTGCTCGCGGGTTTTTCCGCAGGCACGGCGGTGCGGGCATCGAGGGCCTTGTCCGCGGCGTCCTTAACCTTCTCGACGCCTTGCGCGAGCTTCAGGCTCTGCTGGGCATCCTTCTTCAGCTGGATGATGTAGACGCGCGTCTCGGCCTGACGGGACTCCAGGGCCGAGAGCATGCCTTCCAGCTCATCGATGACCTTACGGGCCTTGGACTGCGCCTTGGCTTTGCCAGCCGCCGTGTCGAGCTGCAGCTTGCTGTGCGCGTCATGCAGTTTGTCCTGCGCCTTGCCGCGCTGCTTCTCCAGTTTGGCGAGCAGCTTCTCGGCATCCGCCAGCGCCTGGGTGCAGGCGTTGTCGAGGTGTTCCAGCAGGCTTTGGGAAAGTTGTTGTAACAGATGCAGCGGCGTGGGCACCGCCTTCTTGCTTTTTTTCGCCGACATGGAGAGCTCCTTGGCCATTTGACCGGCCCATAGTAGTCGTCCGCGGGAAGGCTCGCCAATGGCAGGAATATGACAGTTTCGTTACGCAGGGATCGAGAGCGTGCGAACGGGCCCGGAAAGGTGGAGCGACGATCCAACACATGAAGCCGCCCGTGCGCGGGGCGGCTTGGTGCCACGCCTCAGACCGCGGCGGCAGTCTGCTGGTGGGCGGTGTGGAGGACTTCGATAAGGCAGTCTTCCAGTTCGAAACGCTCGTGGAGCAACTGACCCAGGTGCTTCAGTTCGTCCAGCAGGTCCTTGCTGGCGGCGCAATCGCCCTTGGCGCAGCGATCGTTGAAGCGCAGCGCGACTTCGGTGATCGCCTCGATGCGCGGGAATATCCGCTTGGCAAGTTCCAGCCCACGGCTTTCGTTGAACGCGCGTCCTTCGCCGAGCAGTTGTTCGTAGATCTCGAAATGCCCGGCCGATACGTAGTCGAGCAGCAATTCGCAAAAGGCCTGCAGAGCCGCGGGAGTGACCGCAAGGCCGTCCGGCTCAGCCTCGAAGGCGTAATAGGCGCTGATCAGTTGATGGCGTTCCTGCAGCCAGCGGTCGATCATCTGGTGTACGCCACCCCAGCGCTCCTGGGCGTTATGACAGCTCTCGAGCATATAGTCCTCGCTTCCCTTATATCGGTGTTTTCTGTACTTCGGCGCCGGACGTGGTGCTGGGGTCGGCGCATGCGCATGGGAAGAGACCCGAAAATGACGCCTTCCGGGCCGCGTGAAAAACCAGAGTATGCCCCAGGCCATGGACCATCAAGGTGCCTGGTCGGAAAAAATCGACCCGGTGTACCTCAGCGCTTCGCCACCGGCAACGGCGTGCACGCGCAGCGGTTCGTCACTCAGTCGCGACGTAGCAGCTGGAACAGCGCGAAGAGAATCAGCCCGGCGAACGCCAGC
>NZ_DEYR01000015.1:61448-63818 GCF_002364635.1 Pseudomonas sp. UBA3153 | reverse complement strand
CGCCAGCATGCTCCACTCCGGCAGGCTGAGGCCGAACAGCGTCCACTTCACTTCGGCGCAGTCGGCGGTGCCGTGCAGTACCAGGCGGATGATGTCCTGGAACGGCAGCGCCTCCATCATGTAGTCGAGACTCGGCAGGCAGGCGGGCAGTTCGTCGGCGGGAATCTTCTGCAGCCAGACCTGGCGTCCGGCGACCGCGGCGCCGGCGACCGCGGAGAACAACGCGAATACTGAGTACGCCCGGCGACCGCGACGACGCGGGCCGTGGATGGCCGCGACCAGGCAGACCAGCCCGAAGGCGATCACGCAGATACGCTGAAGAATGCACAGCGGGCACGGTTCGAGACCGACCACATGCTCCAGGTACAGCGCGCCGGCCATGACGAGCACGCAGGCAAGAAAGGCGAGCAGGAACAGCGAACGCGAACTGGCCAGGGAAGACATGAAGGCACCGATTGACGGGAAAGGCCGCTACGGTAGAGGAAAGCGCCCCGGCGTTTCAAGCCGCGGCGCCATCGGTGCGGAGGTGGGCGTGCTCAGGAGGTCGCGGATACCGCCGGCAGGTTGCCCGGCAGCAGGCCGAGACCTTCCTGGAACAGCTGGTTGCTGCGCTCGTGTTCTCCCAGTCGCGTGAACAACCGCGCCAGTTCGGCGCAGGTGCGCGGATCGCGGGAAAAGCCGAGGCTCGCCTCGTAATAGTCCCGCGCCTTGCCCCACAGCGCGCTGTTCTGGCTGATCCGTGCCAGCGCGCGCAGCAACAGCGGGTCCTCGGGATGCTGCTTCAGCCAGCCCTCGGCGATCTCCAGCTGGGCCGCCGGATCGCGCCCCTGCAGATCGCCGTAGAAGTCCATCAGGCGACTGTCGTAGTGCTTCTTCAACGGTCCGCGCAGCGCTTCCTCGGCGTCGGCGTCGCTGCCCAGGTAACGCAGCTGGCTGGCGTAGGCGAAGAGCATCTCCGGGTCCTGCTTCTGCGCCGAGGGCAGGTGCTGCCAGGCCTGTTGCAACATCGCCAGATCGGTCGACTGGCTCAGCCGCCCGCGCCAGCTGGCGCGTTCCAGCTCGAGAAGTTCCTGGTTGCCCAGCAGCTTGTGCTTGCGCAGTTCTGGCAGCAGCGCGCCGCATGCCGCCCACTCGCCCCGCTGGCGATGCACGGCGAGCAGCTGCAGCAGCACTTGATGATGCCCCGGATGACGCTCGTGCATGGCTTGCAGGGTGTCACGGGCGCCGTCCAGGTCGCCGCGCTCGCGTTGCAGCTCGGCGTGGGTCAGCGCCACCGCCAGCTCGGCCTTGGGCTGACGCTGCAGGGCGCTCTCGAGCAGCTTGTCGCTCTCTTCGTACTGGCCCAGGTGGTTGGCGGCGCGGGCGGCTCCCAGGTAGTACATCAGCGGCTGCGGCTCGTTTTCGGCGGCAAGCTTGAGGTGGCGCAGGGCGCGCTCCCAGCGGCCTTCGAGCATGTCCAGCAGTCCGTGCTCGGCGGCACGCCGGGTGCGGAGCGCGCGGCGCCTCTTCGACCAGGGGTTGAGCGCACCGTTGGAGGCGACCAGCAGGCGCACCACCAGGCGCAGCAGATACAGCGTCAGGCCGAGCACCACCAGCAGGGCGAGAAAGACCCACAAGCTGGATTCGTAGCGAACACCGCGGTAGGCGATCAGCACGTAGCCGCTGCTCTCGGAGATCGCCAGGCCGAGTAGCGTGGCGGCGACGGCGACGACCAGCAGCACCAGCACTGCGCGGATCATTCGCCTGCCTCCACGGCATCCGCCGGCTGCTCGGCCTCATCGGTCGCGGGCTTGTCCTGGCGGGGCGACTCGCGTTCTTTCAGATAGGCCTGCAGGCCGAGCAACGCCGGACGCAGGTCGGGAATCTCGACGCTCACCGGTTGCTCGGCAAGCTGTGCCAGGCGCGAGGCCAGAACGCCGACCTCATGGCTTTGCGCATCGAAGTAGGTTTTCAGCAGTTCCTGCGCCTGCGTCAGGGCAGCGCGGTAGATTTCCGGCTGGGCGTTCAAGGCCGCCCACTGCGCCTGTTCGAGCGCCAGGGAAAGGGTCAGGCGCACCTGGGCCAGACTCTGGCCGGCCAGTTGCGGGCGAATGTCCTGGTCGGCGTGCAGTTCCAGGCGCACGTATTTGGACAGCTTGCCCCAAGTGCGTTGCCACCAGGGCAAGTCCGCCGGGACCGGCGCGGAGTCCGCCTGGTCTATTTCGTACTCCGGCGCGAGGGTCTGTAGCCGATCGACCTGGCTGCGCAACGCCGAAAGTTGCAGGAACAGGCCGTTGCGGTCGGGCTGCGGCAGCGCGCGAAGCGTCTCCAGAGCCTTGATCAGTTCACCGCGGGCGGCGAACGCCAGCGGATCGTCCTGCGCGCGCAGGA
>NZ_DEYR01000015.1:1430-61238 GCF_002364635.1 Pseudomonas sp. UBA3153 | reverse complement strand
GATCGTCCTGCGCGCGCAGGATGTCGTCGGCGCCCTGCACCAGAGCGGTGGCGCTGGCGATGTCCTGCAGCGCGGTGAGGCGCAGGATCGCCAGGCGCAGCAGGTGTTCGGCCTCGGCCAGGCGCCAGCTCTCGCGGCTGGCGCCGAGCACGCTGGTCATGGTCTTCGCCAGCTGCTGCTGGTCGCCCTGCAGGGTCACCAGCAAACGCCGCTGCTCGTCGATGCTCTGCGCGCTGGGCAAGTCCTGCAGGCGGGCTTCGACCTGCTGATTGCTCTGCTGCAGGCGTTCGTCGACCTGCTCCGCGAGGCTCGCCTGCTCGGCCTGGCGGCGTTGTTCGAGCTGCTGCTGGGTATGCGACTGCCAGCCTGCCCAGCCGCCTACGGCCAGCGCGGCGATGCCCACCAGTAGCGCCAGAACGGCAACGCCGTTGCCCGGCCGCCTGGGCTCGGCAGCGACTTCGACGGGGGTGACGGGGTCTTGGGCTTCGGCGATCTTCGCGTCGGTTTCGCTCACGTATCCATCCTTTGCATCAGGGGGCGGGCCGGTCCTCCAGCGCCGCCAGCAACGCCGCGACCTGGGCACCGCGACAATCCACAACGATTCGGGCTCCGGCTTCGCGGGCCAGCTCGGCGACCCGTGGGCTCGGTACGAACAAGGGTAACCCGGCCAGCTGCGGCCAGGCCTGCTCTGCCAGCAGGCGCAGATGTTCCAAACCCTGCCCACTGCTGACCACCAGGCCGTTCAAGCGTTCCGATCGGACCCGCTCGGCCAGGGCGCCCGCAGGGTATTCCGGGAGGGCGCGGCGATAAAGAGGAAGGTAGTCGACCTGCGCACCGCGTTCACGCAACCGCTCGGCGAGCAGTTCGCGGCCGCCCTCCCCGCGCAGGATCAGAATCCGCGGCGCGGCCTGCGCCAGCACCTCGGCCAGCTGCGGCACGGCGAGCAGGGCCTCGCTGTCGTCCCCCGTCTGCGGCCAGCAGGCGTCCAGCCCGTGGTCGCGCAGCAGCGCTCCGGTGGCGGCGCCGACGCTGAACCAGCGCAGACCTTCCGGCACCTCTGCCCCGTGGCTCGCCAGCCGTGCGAGGCCGATGCGCGCGGCGGGTTTACTGATCACGATCACCGCGTGATAGCGGTTCAGGTCACGCAGTATGCGCTGCTGCTCGGCGCTTTCTTCCAGCGCCTGAATCTCCAGCAAGGGCATGCAGCTGGCATGTACGCCGTGCTCGGCGAGCTGCGTGGCGCTGCTGGCACAGTCCTCCGCCGGACGGGTCAGAAGCAGACGCCAGCCGGGTTTCACGGCTGCCCGGCCTCGCCATAGACCGCCGTAAGAATGTCCTGCGCGCCCTGCGCCAGCAGCGCCTCGGCGATCCGCACGCCCAGGGCTTCGGCTTCGTCCGCCGGCGCTCGGCCCTCGGCGCGCAACAGCAGGCCGCCATCCGGCTGGCCGACCAGGCCACGCAGCCAGAGCTGCTCGCCTTCCAGCTCGGCGTAGCAGGCGATCGGCACCTGGCAGCCGCCATTGAGGTGCTTGTTCATCGCCCGCTCGGCGTTGACCCGCACCGCGGTCGGCGCGTGGTTCAACGGCGCCAGCAGCGCGTGCAGGTCGAGGTCGGCGGTACGACATTCGATACCGACGGCGCCCTGGCCACCGGCGGGAAGGCTGTCCTCGACGCTGATGCGGGCGCGGATGCGCGACTCGAAACCCAGCCGGATCAGCCCGGCGGCGGCGAGGATGATGGCGTCGTATTCGCCGGCATCCAGCTTGGCCAGACGCGTGTTCACGTTGCCGCGCAGGAAGTGGATGGTCAGGTCCGGGCGCCGCGCCAGCAATTGCGCCTGGCGACGCAGGCTGGAGGTGCCGACGATACTGCCGGCCGGCAGCGACTCGAGGCTGTCGTAGGTGTTGGAGACGAAGGCATCACGCGGGTCTTCGCGTTCGCAGATGCAGAACAGGCCGAGCCCGGCAGGGAAATCCATCGGCACATCCTTCATCGAATGCACCGCGATATCCGCCTCGTTCTCCAGCAGCGCGGTTTCCAGCTCCTTGACGAACAGCCCCTTGCCACCGATTTTCGCCAGCGGCGCGTCGAGTAGCTTGTCGCCGCGACTGACCATCGGGACCAGGCTGACGCTCAGGCCGGGATGCGCGGCCTCAAGGCTTTCCTTGACGAATTCGGCCTGCCAAAGGGCCAGGGCGCTCTTGCGGGTGGCGATGCGGATTTCGCGGGACATCGGGGCAATTCCAGAGAATGAACTGCGCCGAATGATAACAGGCCGCGGCCGACGCATCGCTGACCCGGCTCAGGGCCGGGCGCACGTCGGAACGCGGCTTGCCGGGTGGGCCCGCCGGACGGGGCCGCGGCGTAGAAACCGCTAGAGGTGGTTCATCAGCTTGCGCACGCCGGCGACATGGCGCCGGCTCACGGTCAGCGCATCACCGTTGAGACCCTTCAGGTGCAGCTGGAAATGCCCGAGCGGCGTGCGCTGCAGGCGCTCGATACGCTCGCGGGCGACCAGCGCGTTGCGGTGGATGCGCACGAAGCGATCGCCGAATTCGTCTTCCAGAGCCTTGAGCGGCTCGTCCAGCAGCACCTCGCCGCCCTCGTGGCGCAAGGTCACGTACTTGTGGTCAGCGATGAAGAATACCACCTGATCCAGCGGAATCAGCTCGATGCCCTTGCGGGTGCGCGCGCTGATGTGGCTGCGCGGACCGCTGTGCTCGACGGAGGGCCGGGTCAGCGCGGCGAGCTGCACACGGTTGGGCCGCTCGGCCTTTTTCAGAGCGTCGGCGAGGGCCTCGGCGCGCACCGGTTTGACCAGGTAACCCACCGCGCTGACCTCGAAGGCCTCGATGGCAAATTCATCGTGCGCGGTGCAGAAGATCACCGCTGGCGGCGCATCGCGCTCGCACAGTTTAGCGGCCACCTGCAGGCCATCCAGGCCGGGCATGCGGATGTCCAGCAGCACCACGTCGGGCCGCAGACTTTCGATCAGGGTGAGCGCCTCTTCGCCATTGCTGGCCGAGGGCTCCAAAACACGATAACCATCAAGTTCGCCCACCAGTCGGCTAAGGCGCTCACGAGCGAGAGGTTCGTCGTCGACAATCAGGACATTCATATTGCTCTGGCTTCCTGCGTGAGTCTTGCACAAGGATAGCGTAGACAGCTGAAGTGCCGTCCATCACGGCGCTCCACGCTGAGACTCGCCCTTGGCCCGAAAAGTGCCGTGATACGCGCTTCAATGTTCTCCAGCGCCTGACGCGTCCCCCTGGAGGGTCTCGCTTCGGCGATTTCTTCGTAGGGATTGCTCACCTGCAACATGAAAACTCCAGCCTCGTACTCAGCCTCGATGCACACCAGACCGCCGTCGATGCGCGGCTGGATACCGTAGATCAGCGCGTTTTCCAGCAGCGGCTGCAAGGTCAGCTGCGGAATCGGCAGATCGTCTGGCACCCCCTCCACCTGCCACTCAAGTTGTAGACGCTCGCCAAGCCGATATTGTTCGATCGACAGATAGCGTTTCGCCAATTCGAGCTCGTCCCTCCACGACACCAGCGTTCCGGGCTTGGCCAGGCTGGCGCGGAACAGGTCGGATAGATCGAGCACCGCCTGCTCGGCCTTGTACGGATCGACTACCACAAGGCTGGCGATGCTGTTCAGGCTGTTGAACAGGAAGTGCGGACGGATGCGCGCCTGCAGCGATTCGATCCGCGCCCGCAGCTCGGCCTGCTCCTGGCGGCGCCACTGGCTCTGCAGATAGAAGTAGCGCAGCAGCAGCGCGGACATGATCAGCCCGATCAAGCCATGGCGCAGGTAGAGATTGACCTCGCCGCTGCGCGGCAGCGGACCCCCGAGGCTGAAATGATCGGCGACCGCGGTGCAGCCCAGTGTCAGCGCGACCACGATCGCGCAGCACACCGCGCCGGCCAGCGCCGCGCGCAGACGCGCCAGGAGCGGGCGCAGGCGGCAAAGCACGGCGGCGGAGAGCAACACGATCCACTGCACGAACAGCGAGCTCAGCGCCAGGCGCAACCAGTTGAAGCCCGGCAGCATCGGCTCGGCGAGCACCAGCACCAGCACCAGCAACTCGGCGAGCAGGACCAGCGCCAGCAGCGCCTCGGGCTCGCACAGCGCGGGCACGAAGAAGTCATCGATGGGCGCCGTGGTGCGGGCGCGTTTCAGCCAGTCGACTCGCATCCCCGCGGGCCTCCCTCCTGTGATTTTCGGCACAGGCTACAGGCAAAGGCCGCGGCCCACAGCAGCGCCCTGAAGCCGCCGGCGGCTTTTGTTATCATCGCCGCAGTTTCAGGCCGCTCCTGCGGCCCGCGTCCAGTCGAGAGAATGTCCATGAGTGCCGAGAAAACCAACCAATCCTGGGGCGGCCGCTTCAGCGAGCCCGTCGACGCCTTCGTCGCCCGCTTCACCGCCTCCGTCGAGTTCGACAAGCGCCTCTATCGGCACGACATCATGGGTTCCATCGCCCACGCCAGCATGCTCTCCGAAGCGGGCGTACTGACGGTCGACGAGCGCAATGCGATCGAGAACGGCCTTAAGGAAATCCAGGCCGAGATCGAAGCCGGCACCTTCGACTGGCGCGTCGACCTGGAAGACGTGCACATGAACATCGAGGCGCGCCTGACCGACCGCATCGGCATCACCGGCAAGAAGTTGCACACCGGCCGCTCGCGCAACGACCAGGTGGCCACCGACATCCGCCTCTGGCTGCGCGACGAGATCGACCTGATCCTCGCCGAGATCACCCGCCTGCAACAGGGCCTGCTGGAGCAGGCCGAGCGCGAAGCGGACACCATCATGCCCGGCTTCACCCACCTGCAGACCGCCCAGCCGGTGACCTTCGGCCACCACCTGCTGGCCTGGTTCGAGATGCTGTCGCGCGACTACGAGCGCCTGGTCGACTGCCGCAAGCGCACCAATCGCATGCCACTCGGCTCGGCCGCACTGGCCGGCACCACCTACCCGATCCGGCGCGAAACCACCTGCCGGCTGCTCGGCTTTGAGGCGGTGGGCGGCAACTCGCTGGACGGCGTGTCCGACCGCGACTTCGCCATCGAATTCTGCGCCGCCGCCTCGCTGGCGATGATGCACCTGTCGCGCTTCTCCGAAGAGCTGGTGCTCTGGACCAGCGCGCAGTTCCAGTTCATCGACCTGCCCGACCGCTTCTGCACCGGCTCCTCGATCATGCCGCAGAAGAAGAACCCCGACGTGCCTGAGCTGGTGCGCGGCAAGAGCGGCCGCGTGTTCGGCGCCCTGACGGGCCTGCTGACCCTGATGAAAGGCCAGCCCCTGGCCTATAACAAGGACAACCAGGAAGACAAGGAACCGCTGTTCGACGCCGCCGACACCCTGCGCGATTCGCTGCGCGCCTTCGCCGACATGATCCCGGCGATCAAGCCGAAAACCGCCATCATGCGGGAGGCGGCGCTGCGCGGCTTCTCCACCGCGACTGACCTTGCCGACTACCTGGTACGCAAGGGTCTGCCGTTCCGCGACTGCCACGAGATCGTCGGCCATGCGGTGAAGTACGGCGTCGAGTCCGGCAAGGACCTGGCTGAGATGAGCCTCGACGAGTTGCGCCAGTTCAGCGACCAGATCGAGCAGGACGTGTTCGCCGTGCTGACCCTGGAAGGTTCGGTCAACGCCCGCGACCACGTCGGCGGAACCGCGCCGGCGCAGGTCCGCGCCGCCGTGATGCGCGGCAGGGAACTGCTCGCGACGCGCTGAGCCGCCGCTCCGGGCCGCATTCGGCGGCCCTTTCCCGCCGCCATCGACCTCAAGTCGGGCGTTCGATGGCCGATAGCCTGGCAAACCTCTTAAGGGAAGGCTGCAATGACCCGCATCAGCCAGAACCTCGACGCGCATACGCGCATCGCCAGCAGCGCCAACGGCGCCGTTGCCAACAGCGACGCCGCGACCGGCGGCAAGCTGTCGATCGGCAAGCCCTACCAGGCGACCGCCGCCAAGGCCAGCGGCTCGAGCGGCAGCACGGTGGACAAGTTAAAGGAAATGATCGCCAGGCTTCAGGAACAGCTCAAGGAAGCCCAGAAGCGTCTGGACCAGGCGAGCCGCGACGCCAGCGCGAATCCCGATTCCGAAGCCAGTCAGGCGGCGTTGCAGGCGGCCCAGACCGAGGTCGCCTCGCTGACCAGTTCGCTGACCCAGGCCTACGCAATGCTGATGAAGGCGGTCAAGGACTCCGGCGGCAGGGCCACGGGCAACACGGTGAGCGCCAGCGCCTGAGCGACGCTCACAGCCAACCCTTGTACTTGAACAGGGCATAGGACAGCAGCGCCGAGCCGACCATCATGCCCAGCGCCATCGGGTAGCCCAGCGTCCAGTCCAGTTCCGGCATCACCTTGAAGTTCATCCCGTACACGGTGCCGACCAGCGTCGGCGGGAGGAACAGCACGGCAGCGATGGAGAACACCTTGATGATGCTGTTCTGCTCGATGTTGATCAGCCCGAGGGTGACGTCGAGCAGGAAGACGATCTCGCCGGACATCTTGGTCTGGTAGTCGTTGAGCGAGCGCACGTCGCGCTCGCTGGATTTCAGCCAAGTGCGCGCCGCCTCGCTGAGCCAGCCGTTGCCGGCCTGGCGCACGTAGGTGATCTGCCGGCCGATGCTCAGGAGGCTTTCGTTGAGCTTGGCCAGCAGCGAGTTGTAGCGCCCCAGGTCCTTGATCACCCGCTGCAGGTCGGCCTTTTCCTGGGCGCGCTCGCGGGTCTCGCTGAAGATGTGCTGCGACAGGCTGTTGAGCTGCGCCTGGAGCTCCTCGAGCACATCGGCGATGCGGTCGACCATGCTGTCCAGCAGCGAGGCGAACAGCATGTCGCTGCTCTGATGGCAGTCGGCCTGGCGCGCGGCCTTGTTGACGAAGGTGCGGAACGCGGTCATCTCGCTGTAGCGCACGGTCACCAGCCAACGCTCGGACAGCACGAAGGACGACTCCTCCGAACGCGGGTGTTTCTGGGTGATGCCGGTGACCACACTGGTCGTCATGTAGAGCGCGCCGTTCTCTTCGTAAAAGCGCGAGGAATCCTCGATCTCGGCCATTTCCTCGCGCGTCGGCACGCCCACACCGAGGGCCTTCTCCACTACCCGCTCCTCGTCCGCGGTCGGGTTCAGCAGATCTATCCAGAGCACCTCGGGCGGCAGCGCATCGAGATTCTCGGGATGGCAGGCGCGCAGGCCCTCGCTGCTGGGCAGGTAGTAGGTGATCATGCGGGCAAGACTCCAGGACGTTCATCGGCTCGACGCCAGCAATAGAGCCGCGGCGCTGCTCATTCGTTCTTGCGCCCGCCCCGGAAGGCCGCGCGCATGGCAAACTGGCGGTTCATTTTGCAGGGAAACGGCATGAACGAGAACGACGACGAAGCCTTCGCCGAAGCGCGGCTGATCGAAGCCATCGAGAACCAGCTCGAGGCCGGTGAGCCGGCGGCGGCCCAGGCCACCTTCAACAAGCTGACCCTGGTCGGCTACGAGCGCGAAGACATCCTCGCCCTGATGGCGCAGGTGCTGGCCCAGGAAATCCGCACGATGCTGCGCGATGACCGCGGTTTCGACATGGACTGGTACGAGCAGGCGCTGCGCGCTCTGCCGGAACTGCCGGAGGACGACTGAACACGGCTGGCTGGACTCTTGCTTGGCGTCCGTGGACTCATTGCCGGCCGTTCGTTCATGCTCGTACTGCGTTTGCTGTTTTTTGCCGCTGCACTCTTTGGCGAGCAGGCGCTGGCCGAACACTACGTGGTCGGCGCCGAAGACGATTGGTATCCCTACACCGCCCTGCGCGACGACAAGATAACCGGCATGTCGGCGGACATCGTCCGGGCTGCGTTCGAGGCGGCCGGCGCGGATGTCGAACTGGTCGCCTATCCCTACTCGCGCTGCATGCAGCTGGCCCGCCAGGGCACCATCGCCGGATGTTTCAACACCGCACCGGAGCGGCGCATCGCCGCTGAGTTCCAGCTGTCCCAGCCCCTCTTCAGTGCCGAACTGATGCTCTGGGCGCGCCGCGACCAGGCGGTGGCCCTGAACGACCTCGACCAACCGGCAGACAAGAAGGTAGCGATGGTGATCGGCTACGAATACGGGCCGCTCATCGATCAGCACCCGACCCTGAAGCGGGTGCCGGTGCGCCGCGATCTCAACGGCTTTCTGATGCTGCAGCGCGGGCGCGTCGACTACTGCGTGGCCTATAGAGGCACCAGCGAAGCGCTGTTTCGCGAGACGCCGGCCCTGCAGGACCAGTTCGTGGCGGTCGCCAGCGTTCTGCGTCCGCAGCTGAGCCTCTCGTTTTCCCGCCGTTACCCGGGGGCCGACGAATTGCGGCGGCGTTTCGACGAGGGCCTGCAGCGCATTCACGAAAACGGACGCTATGAGCGCATCCTGACTGCCTGGCGTCATGAAACATCCGACTGATCGCGGCTACACTGCTGATGCCCGCCCAAAGTAGGTGGGCTCACACCTCTGGAGTTGCCATGTCCTATACGCCCGAGCTGATCGCAGAACTCGAAATCCTCGCCCTGTTCAACCTGGCCAACACCCAGGAAGGACTGAAGATCCACCACACTGCCGCGCCTTCCGCCATCGCCGCCGTTCGCCGGCTGTACGACAAGGGCCTGGTCGATGCCGCCGATGGCGGCTACCTGACCAGCCTCGGCCTCGACGCCGCCGAGCATGCCCAATCGCTGCTGACCATCCTGGCCTTCGAACCCGAAACGGCCTGACGCCGGACCGCCCCGCTTCGCCGGCCTCTGCGCCGGCGTTTCCCCCTCAAGAACGCCCCGAAACGCCCGATACACTGAGCATCCGGCGCAGCTCCTGATAGGCTGGACGCCCTCATTCGACGCGGACCCGCCATGTCGCGCAGCCACGAAATTCGCCCCGACATCGACGAGGGTATCGACCGCAAGGTGCTCAAGCAGCTTCGCGCGCGCTACCTGGAGGTCAATGACGGTCGCCTGCAGCGCGCCATGCAGATGCTTTCCACGCGCCAGCAACTGGTCCTGCGGCTGATGCCGCTGCTGTTCCACGTCAACCACCCGCTGCTTCCGGGCTACGTCTCCGGCACCACCCCGGCGGGCCTTTCGGGCTTTCAGCCGGACGACCAGATCCTCGCCGAAGCGCAGCGCCTGACCCGTTCCTTCGCCTACCGCGAGCGCACCGGCAACCCACTCGCCGGCAAGCCCCGGCAACCGATCCACGGCCTGTTCCTGATGGGCAGCCTGGGCACCGTCGCGCAGGCCGATCAGAGCGACATGGACATCTGGGTCTGCCACGCCCCCGAGCTGAGCGCCGCCGAAGTCGCGGAGCTGCAGCGCAAGTGCGATCAACTCGAAGCCTGGGCCACCACCCAGGGCACCGAGGCGCACTTCTTCCTCATCGACCCCTCGCGCTTCACCAGCGGCGAGCGCGAAGGCAAGCTGACCTCGGACGACTGCGGCACCACCCAGCACTACCTGCTGCTGGACGAGTTCTATCGCACCGCCATCTGGCTCGGCGGACGCACGCCGGTGTGGTGGCTGGTGCCGGCGTACGAGGAGCAGCGCTATGCCGCGTACGTACACACGCTGCTGTCGAAGCGTTTCATCCGCGCCGAGGAGGTGCTCGACCTCGGCCACCTGGCGCGGATTCCGCCCAGCGAATTCATCGGCGCCGGCATGTGGCAGTTGTTCAAGGGCATCGAGTCGCCCTATAAGTCGGTGCTCAAGCTGTTGCTCACCGAGGTCTACGCCAGCGAGCACCCGCAGGTCGAATGCCTGGCGCTGCGCTTCAAGCGCGCGGTGTTCGCCAACCAGCTGGACCTCGACGAACTCGACCCCTACATCGTCGTGCTGCGCCGACTGGAGGAGTACCTCGGCGAACGCGGCGAGCAGGAGCGCCTGGAGCTGGTGCGCCGAAGCCTCTACCTGAAGATCAACAAGAAGCTCAGCCGACCCGCGCGCGGTCGGGCGAAAAGCTGGCAGCGCCTGCTCCTCGAGCGTCTGGCCGACGAGTGGCAATGGCCGTCGCGACAACTGGCGATGCTCGACAGCCGCAGCCAGTGGAAAGTCCGCCAGGTCAGCGCCGAACGCCGCGCACTGGTCAACGAGCTGACCTACAGCTACCGCTTCCTCTCGCAGTTCGCGCGCAACCTGCAGGTCGGCAGCTCGCTCAACAGCCGCGACCTCGGAGTGCTCGGCCGGCGCCTCTACGCCGCCTTCGAGCGCAAGGCCGGCAAGGTCGAGAACGTCAACCCGGGGATCGCCCCGGACCTCGCCGAGGACGCGCTGACCCTGGTGCATGCCTCGCTCGGCGAATACAACGGCGAAAGCCAGTGGGCACTGTTCGGCGGCAACCTGAACGCCCAGGAATGGCAGGATTTCGCACCGATCAAACGCGCCCGCGAGCTGATCGGGCTGCTCGCCTGGTGCCATCGCAACGGCGTCATCGACGCCAGCACGCGACTTACCCTGCACGCCGGCAGCTCCGACCTCAGCGAATTCGAACTGAACAACCTGCTGACCAGCCTGCGCCAGGTCTTCCCGCTGCCGCTGCCGACCGCCGGAGAAAGCGCCCTGCTGCGCGCCAGCGCGCCGAGCGAGGTGTTGCTGCTGGTGAACGTCGGCGTCGACCCGCTCAGGCAGCACAGCCAGCTCAACGTGCACCTGACCACCGAGCGCACCGACGCGCTGGGCTATGCCGGTGCGCGCGAGAACCTGGTGCTGACCCTCGACCAGGTCACCCTCAACAGCTGGAACGAGATGCTGGTCACCCGCTTCGACGGCCCGTTCGCGCTGCTCGACTGCCTGCGCAGCTTCCTCGACAGCCTGCCCGCGGGCCGCGCGCGGCCGGACCTGCGGGTGCGCTGCTTCTGCCGCAACCGGGCGCCGGCGATCGCCCAGCGCGTGGAGGAACTGTTCCACGACGTGCTCGGCCACCTCGACGGCGAACGCAACAGCCGCTACCTGGTGCAGGTCCAGCAGCAGTACCACCTCCTCGAACTGAATCCCGGCCAGGCCGTCAGTCACGCAGCCCTCGCCGACCTGCCGGCGCTGGTCGAGCACCTGGGCGCGGGGCTGGGCCATTTCAGCCCGCTGCACCTGGACCGCTACGCGCTGGAGGGCAGCGAGCTGGCGCTGATCCTGCCGCTGGGGCAGGCCGACTGCATCCAGGTGTTCTACCGCCTGGCCGGCGATTTCGCCGAGCTGAGCGTGCTCGACGAACGCAATGCGCTGTGGCGCCAGCAGTTGCCCTTCCGCGACGAACACAGCCTGCTCAACCCGCTGCAGCGCTTCCTGCAGTCGGTGCTCTACCGGCGCAACGCGTCGCAGCCGCTGGACGAGCTGCCGGCGCTGCCGCTGGATATCCGCTATTACGAAGTGCTGCCGGCGCCGCCCCTGCGTGCCCAGCGCCTGGAGCGCCGCGCCGCGCCGCAGAGTTCGGACAACCCGTTTTTCTACAACGTCCAGGCGATCGTCGAGCCGCTGGACAGCGTGCGCGAGAACGTCACCCTGTACTGCAATGACCGGGAGTTTTCCGAACTGGAATACGGCGCCGACCTGTTCGCCGCCGTGGCCCGGCACATTGTCGAGCAGCGTCGCGAAAACGAGCGATATCGCTGCTACCTGACCGATCTGGACCTCTCGCAGGTGGCCCGCGACGGCCAGCTGCAGACCATCGACTATCTGCGCTACAAGGCCAAGCTGGAAGAGGCGCTGAACACGGCGCTGCTGGGCACGCCCTGAGCGCGAAGGGGAAAAGGTTAGGACTGCCGGTTGCGCAGACGGTCGGCGGCGGCATCGACGATCTGACGACGACGCGCCTCGTCCGACTCGCTCCACTGAAGGATTTCCTCGAGGCTGCGGCCGCAGCCCAGGCAGACGTCCAGCGCGTCGAGGCAGCAGCGCCGGCAGCAGGGCGACGCCACCGGCGCCGCGCCCGGCGTCGGCTCAGAGTTCCTCGAACTCAACGTCGCTGCCGGTCTGTTCGCGGGTCACGCGCGCCATCAGTTCGCCCAGCGGCTCTTCGCTGGTGTCGCAGATCCAGCGCGCGCTCTTCTCGTCGTAGTCGAAATGGAAACCGCCCGAACGTGCGGCGACCCACAGCTGGCGCAGCGGCTCCTGGCGACTGAGGATCACCTGCGTACCGTTCTCGAAACCGATCGTGAGGACCCCGGCGGAATTTTCCAGATCGACGTCCAGGTCGCTGTCGTCGAACACGTCCTCGATCTCCTGCTGGGCAGCGTCGATCAGGTCATGGTAGCGGGCTTCGCTCAGGCTCATCGGGTGAATCCTCGTCAATGGAACAGTCTTGTCGTAGCCAATCATCTCCCGGCACGCCAGTCGCGACGATGGCCGGGCGATGCCGTTGCCGCCCTTCGGCAGCCATCGCGGGGCCATTCGTCGGACCTCCGCCAATGCCCCGCGAGAACCGCCGTAAGCCGCGCCGGACGGGAGTCCTGCGCATAGGCAAGGCGCCGGGCGGCCGGTATACTCCGGCGCAATCACGCTTTTCACAAGGATTTTCGCCATGAAGCGCCTGCTGCTTCCCTTCCTCGCGCTGGTCGTGCTCAGCGCCACCCTCGCCGGCTGCGGCCAGAAAGGCCCGTTGTACCATCCGGACGACGAAAAGGCCGCCAACAGCAAAGATCGTTTCGAATTCTAGGAACCTGACTCCCGATCTGGCGAGCCGGCGCCGGACGCCCCCTGAAGTGGCCCGCAAGGCCCAAGGCAGCGGAATCCGCGCTTCGTAGCCGAGCCTTCCGAAGGCCGCTATCGCGCCGCAACAGATCGGGAACGGGTTCGACGAGGCCGCCCGCGGCCGCCGCACCGAGTGCCAGCGGAACGGGCGCTTCCACCGAGGAGGCATCATGGAATCCTTCAACTACCGCGACGGTTCGCTGTTCGCGGAAGGCGTGGCGCTGTCCGCCATCGCCGAACGCTTCGGCACACCGACCTACGTCTACTCGCGCGCCCATATCGAGGCGCAGTACCGCGCCTACGCCGATGCGCTGGCCGGTGTTCCGCACCTGGTCTGCTTCGCGGTCAAGGCGAACTCTAACCTGGGCGTACTCAACCTGCTGGCGCGCCTGGGCGCCGGCTTCGACATCGTGTCCAGCGGCGAACTCGAGCGTGTACTCGCCGCTGGCGGCGATGCCGGCAAGGTGATCTTTTCCGGCGTGGGCAAATCGCGCGACGACATGCGCCGCGCGCTGGAAGTCGGCGTGCACTGCTTCAACGTCGAGTCCACCGACGAGTTGGAGCGCCTGCAGGAAGTCGCCGCCGAACAGGGCGTGAGCGCCGCCATCTCGCTGCGAGTGAACCCCGACGTCGACGCCGGTACCCACCCGTACATTTCCACCGGGCTCAAGGAAAACAAGTTCGGCATCGCCATCGCCGACGCCGAGGCGGTGTACGCACGCGCCGCCAGCCTGCCGAACCTCAAGGTGCTCGGCGTGGACTGCCACATCGGCTCGCAGCTGACCAGCCTGCCGCCGTTCCTCGATGCCCTCGACCGCCTGCTGGCGCTGATCGACCGCCTCGCCGAGCGCGGCATCGCGATCCGCCACCTCGACCTCGGCGGCGGCCTCGGCGTGCGCTACAAGGACGAAACCCCGCCGCTGGCCAGCGACTACATCGCCGCGGTGCGCCAGCGCATCGACGGCCGCGCGCTGACCCTGGTGTTCGAGCCGGGCCGCTCGATCGTCGCCAATGCCGGCGTGCTGCTGACCCAGGTCGAATACCTCAAGCACACCGAGCACAAGGATTTCGCCATCGTCGATGCGGCGATGAACGACCTGATCCGCCCGGCGCTGTACCAGGCCTGGATGGACGTGGTGCCGGTGCAGCAGCGCGACGGCGAGAAGCGCCGCTACGACCTGGTCGGCCCGATCTGCGAGACCGGAGATTTCCTCGCCAAGGACCGCGAACTGGCACTCGCAGAGGGCGACCTGCTGGCCGTCCGCTCGGCCGGGGCCTACGGTTTCGTGATGAGTTCCAACTACAACACCCGCGGCCGCGCCGCCGAGGTGCTGGTGGATGGCGAGCAGGCCTACGAGGTGCGTCGCCGCGAAACCCTCGAAGAACTCTACGCGGGCGAAAGCCTGCTACCGGTCTGAGGGCCCGACCATGCTATTGCGCTTCACCAAGATGCACGGCCTGGGCAACGACTTCATGGTCCTCGACCTGGTCAGCCAGCACGCGCACATCCAGTCCAAACACGCCCGCCAGTGGGGCGACCGGCACACCGGCGTCGGCTTCGACCAGTTGTTGATCGTCGAACCGCCCAGCAATCCGGACGTCGACTTCCGCTATCGCATCTTCAACGCCGACGGCACGGAAGTGGAGCAATGCGGCAACGGTGCGCGCTGCTTCGCACGCTTCGTCATCGACAAACGCCTGACCAGCAAGCGCGAGATTCGCGTCGAGACCAAGGGCGGCATCATCGAGTTGACCCTGCGCGCCGACGGCCAGATCAGCGTCGACATGGGCGCACCGCGCCTGCTGCCGAGCGAGATTCCGTTCCAGGCCGAAAGCCAGGCGCTGAGCTATCGGGTCGAGGTCGACGGCGAAAGCGTCGAGCTGGCCGCGGTGTCCATGGGCAATCCGCACGCCGTCCTGCGCGTCGACGACGTACAAGCGGCGCCGGTGCGCACGCTGGGGCCGAAGCTGGAACAGCATCCGCGCTTCCCGCAGCGGGTCAACGTTGGCTTCCTCCAGGTGCTGGACCGCAAACTGGCTCGCCTGCGCGTGTGGGAACGCGGCGCCGGCGAAACCCAGGCCTGCGGAACGGGTGCCTGCGCCGCCGCGGTCGCCGCGATCCAACAGGGCTGGATGGATTCGCCGCTGCACCTGGACCTCACCGGCGGCCGTCTGGCCATCGAGTGGGCAGGTCCCGGTCACCCGGTTATCATGACCGGCCCCGCCGTACGCGTGTACGAAGGCCAGGTCCGTCTATGAACAAGAGCCAGCGATGAGCGAGAAAAACCAAGAGCCGCCTGTACTCGACGCCGCCGCGGTCGCCGCCTACCTGCGCGAGCATCCGGAATTCTTCGTCGACTTCGAGGAGCTGATTCCGGAGCTGCGCATCCCGCATTCGCGGGGCGAGGCGGTGTCGCTGGTGGAGCGCCAGGTCAAGCTGCTGCGCGAGCGCAACATCGAGATGCGCCATCGTTTGTCGCAGCTGATGGATGTCGCCCGCGACAACGACCGGCTGTTCGACAAGACCCGCCGCCTGGTGCTTGACCTGCTCGATGCCGGCAGCCTGGAAGAAGTGGTCAGCGCCGTCGAAGACAGCCTGCGTCACGAGTTCCAGGTGCCCTTCGTCAGCCTGATCCTGTTCAGCGAAACGCCGCTGGGCGTTGGCCGCTCGGTGAGCGTCGCCGAAGCGCACCAGGCGGTCGGCGGCCTGCTCAGCGGCAGCAAGACCCTCTGCGGCGTGCTGCGCAGCCACGAGCTGGCCTTCCTCTTCGGCGACGAAGACCGCGAGAAGGTCGGCTCCGCCGCGGTGGTCGCACTCAACCATCAGGGCCTGCACGGCCTGCTCGCGGTCGGCAGCCCCGATCCCCAACACTACAAGAGCTCGCTGGGCACGCTGTTCCTCAGCTACCTGGGCGAAGTGCTGTCCCGCGTGCTGCCGGGTTTTTCGGCGCCGCTGCGCTCGGTGCGCTGAACCGCCCGGCGCGGCGCTCCGCTGGATGCGAACACGCCTGACCGGAGCCCCATGCAGAACGACCTCGACGCCTATCTGGAGCACCTGCGCAGCGAACGCCAGGTCTCGCCACACACGCTGGAAGGCTATCGCCGCGACCTCGGCAAGCTGCTCGCCTTCGCTGAAGAAGAGCAACTGCCCGACTGGCAGTCGCTGGATACACGCCGCCTGCGCCGCCTGATCGCCCAGCTGCACCAGCGCGGACAGTCGAGCCCGAGCCTGGCACGACTGCTCTCGGCGACCCGCGGGCTGTACCGCTATCTGATCCGCGAAGGTCGCTCCAACCACGACCCTGCCGCGGGCCTCAGCCCGCCGAAAGCGCAGAAGCGCCTGCCGCGCACCCTGGACGCCGATCGCGCCCAACAGTTGCTGGATGGCGCGGTGGAGGACGACTTCCTCGCCCGCCGCGATCACGCCATGCTCGAGCTGTTCTACTCATCCGGACTGCGACTGTCGGAGCTGGCCGGCCTCGACCTCGACGGCCTCGACCTGTCGGCCGGTCTGGTCCGCGTACACGGCAAGGGCAACAAGGTCCGCGAGTTGCCCGTCGGCCGCCACGCACGCCAGGCGCTGGACACCTGGCTCGGCCTGCGTGCGCTGGCCAATCCGGCGGACCGCGCGGTGTTCATCAGCCGCCAGGGACAGCGCCTGGGCGCGCGCGCGATCCGCCAGCGCGTGCATCTGGCCGGCGTGCGCGAACTGGGTCAGCACGTGCATCCGCACATGCTGCGCCACTCGTTCGCCAGCCACATGCTGGAGTCGTCGCAGGACCTGCGTGCAGTGCAGGAGTTGCTCGGCCACGCCGACATCGCGACCACGCAGATCTACACGCACCTGGACTTCCAGCACCTGTCGAAGGTCTATGACAGTGCCCACCCGCGGGCGAAGAGGCGCAGCGAACCCGAATGAGCATCCAACTGGTCACCTTCGATCTCGACGACACCCTGTGGGACAACCGCCCGGTGATCGTCGCCGCCGAGCGCAGCATGCGCGACTGGCTCAACCTCCACGCGCCGCGCCTGGGCGCGTTGCCGGTCGATCATCTGTGGGGCATCCGCTCGCGCCTGGTGGAAGCCGAGCCCGGCCTCAGGTATCGCCTCAGCGAACTGCGCCGGCGCACGCTGTTCCATGCGCTGGCGGAGCTGGGCCACGGCGAAGGCGAGGCGCGCGAACTCGCCGAGGGCGCGTTCCAGACCATGCTCGATGCCCGTCACCAGATCACCTTCTTTCCGGACACCATCGCCACCCTGGAGCAACTCGCCGGGCGCTATGCGCTGGCCGTGATCACCAACGGCAACGCCGACGTCCGCCGCCTGGGCCTGGCCGACTATTTTCGCTTCGCCCTCTGCGCCGAGGAGCTCGGCGTCGGCAAGCCCGATCCGCACCCGTTCCAGGAAGCGCTGCGCCGCGCCGATGCGCAGGCCGAGCGTGCCGTGCATATCGGCGACCATCCCGGCGACGACATCCTCGGCGCCCAGGCGGCCGGGATGCGCGCAGTCTGGTACAACCCGCTCGGCAACGCCTGGGAACAACCGGGCGCCCCGGATGCGCAGATTCGCAGCCTGACCGAGCTGCCGGCGCTGCTGGACGCCTGGAACCGCGACTGAGCCGAACGCCAGCCATGAAAAAGCCCGCGACATGGCGGGCTTTTTCATCGGCGGGACAGCCTCAGATGGGGCGGCTGCCGTACTTGCTGTCGGGCTTCTTGGGCGGATCGGCGACCACATTGGGCTCCACTTCCTGCACCTTGCCACCGCGCGCGAGGAACTCTTCCATGGCTCTGGCCAGGGCGTCACGCTCCTTCTGCTTGGCTTCGACGCTGGGCAGCTCTTCGGGCTCGATGGCTGCCTTGGCCTTCTTGCCGGCCGGGGCAGGGGTCTCGCTCTCGCTGTCTTCGCTATCGACGTCTTCGGCAGCGGCGAGCTCCTCGCCTTCGTCCTCGTCGGTTCCTTCCAGTTCGTCCTGTTCCAGTTCTTCGTCGCTCATGTTCGACCTCACGCTCGCGATAAGCAGGTTGTTATGGTCCCGCCGCTGCACTGCGCGACAGGAAAAAATCAGCAAACTTCGCCATGCAGGGTAGCGATCAACCGCCGTGCACCGCCCTGGTCGCGGTGCTCACCGAGGTAGACACCTTGCCAGGTCCCCAACGCCAACTCGCCCGACGCTATCGGCAGACTCAGTTGGCAGCCCAGCAGGCTCGCCTTGAAGTGCGCCGGCAGATCGTCGGGGCCTTCGTAATCGTGTTCATAGCCGTCGGCTCCCTGCGGCACTAGACGGTTGAAGAACCGCTCGAAGTCTCGACGCACCGCAGCGTCGGCATTCTCGTTGACGCTCAACGACGCCGACGTGTGCTGCAGCCACAGGTGTAACAGACCAACCCGATAACGGGACAGTTCCGGCAGAACGTTCAGCACTTCGTCGGTTATCAGGTGGAAACCACGCGGACGCGCCCGCAAGGTGATCGATCGCTGCAGCCACATCTGGCGTTCTCCCCTTTTGGCGGGCGCATTCTAGCGCGACGCCGGAAAAAACAAAGGCCAGCCAGGGCCTCAATTTAGCCGGTGGTGGCGACCTTCGCCGCATGCTGCGATCTCTGTATAGCAAGGCGGTGGCCGTTTCGCAGGCAAAAAAAAGCCCGGCGAACCGGGCTTTTCTTCTTGAAGCGTATTACAGGTTGTAGCCGCGCTCGTTGTGCTCGGCGAGGTCGAGGCCAACGGTTTCGGTCTCGTCGCTGACACGCAGGCCGATGACCAGATCGAGAACCTTGAGGATCACGAAGGTCACGATGCCGGTGTAGACAACGGTGAAGGCAACGCCTTTGAACTGGATGAACAGCTGAGCGGCGATGTCTTCGACGGTGCCGAAGCCACCCAGAGCCGGAGCGGCGAAGACGCCGGTCAGCAGAGCGCCGATGATGCCGCCGATGCCGTGCACGCCGAAGGCGTCCAGGGAGTCGTCGTAGCCCAGTTTGCGTTTCAGGCTGGTGGCGCAGAAGAAGCAGATCACGCCAGCGACCAGACCGATCACCAGGGCGCCCATCGGGCCGACGGTGCCGGCGGCCGGGGTGATGGCGACCAGACCGGCAACCACGCCGGAAGCGATGCCCAGGGCGCTCGGCTTACCGTGGGTCAGCCACTCGGCGAACATCCAGCCCAGGGCAGCGGCGGCGGTAGCGATCTGGGTGACCAGCATGGCCATGCCCGCGGTGCCGTTGGCAGCTACAGCGGAGCCGGCGTTGAAGCCGAACCAGCCGATCCAGAGCATGGCGGCGCCGACCAGGGTGTAGCCCAGGTTGTGCGGAGCCATCGGAGTGGACGGGTAGCCTTTACGCTTGCCGAGCACGATGCAGGCAACCAGACCGGCGATACCGGCGTTGATGTGCACTACGGTGCCGCCCGCGAAGTCCAGTACGCCCCAGTCCCACAGCAGACCACCGTTGCCGCTCCACACCATGTGGGCGATCGGTGCGTACACCAGGGTGAACCACACGACCATGAAGATCAGCATGGCGGAGAACTTCATGCGCTCGGCGAAGGCGCCGACGATGAGGGCCGGGGTGATGATCGCGAAGGTCATCTGGAAGGTGATGAACACGCTTTCCGGGAAGGCCGAGGTCAGGCTGTCGACGGTCAGGCCGCTGAGGAAGACGCGCGACAGGCCACCCACGAAGGAGTTGAAGTTGACAACGCCCTGCTCCATACCGGTGGTATCGAAGGCCAGGCTATAGCCGTAGACAACCCAGACGATGCTGATCAGGCCAGTGATGGCGAAGCACTGCATCATTACCGAGAGAATGTTTTTCGAACGCACCATGCCGCCGTAGAACAGCGCCAGGCCGGGGATGGTCATGAACAGCACGAGAGCCGTGGCAGTCAGCATCCAGGCGGTATCGCCAGAGTTCAGGGTAACTTCCTGAGCCATGGCCAAACCGGGGGTGAAAAGGGACAAAAGGGCTCCAAGCCCTGCGAACTGACGCAGAGTCATCTGTATATCTCCTGGGTCGGGGTCGGGGGCTTAAATCGCGTCTGTGCCGGTTTCGCCGGTACGGATACGGATAGCCTGTTCGAGGTTCACCACGAAAATCTTGCCGTCACCGATCTTCCCGGTGTTGGCGGCCTTGGTGATGGCTTCGATGACGCGGTCCAGCTGATCATCAGCGATGGCTACGTCGATCTTCACCTTGGGCAGAAAGTCGACGACGTATTCGGCGCCGCGATACAGCTCGGTGTGACCTTTCTGGCGACCGAAGCCTTTGACTTCAGTGACCGTGATGCCCTGCACGCCGATCTCCGACAGCGACTCGCGCACGTCGTCCAGCTTGAACGGTTTGATGATGGCAGTGACTAGCTTCATAACTATCTCCCGTGTAAATGACTTGCCCCAGGAACAGATGACCTGAACCAAGTCTATGCGCTGTGTCTGGCTTTGTAACGCGTCGCGGCCCTGGCTCGGCCGCGCCGACATCAACCTACCGTTCCCGACGAAGCATTCTCCCCCGCTTCGCCTAACGCACCGGAACTGCATCGGTGCACGCGTCACAGGCAGCTAAGCAGAAAGCTTGCCATCTACGGCGATGGACGGTTTTTGGGGCCTCGCGGGCGATTCCATCGGCAATAGAACCGGCCAAATCGCCAATGCGCACCAAAATAGAGCACACACCGCGGAGCGCATGCGCGATAAACGTGCGCTTATGCCTCAAGGCCGGGAATTTCCGGCGCCATGCTAGACTCCGCCGCCACTGTCACCGGAATAAGCCCATGTTGCCGCCCAAAGCCCTGCTCGATGCCCTCAGCACCCATGCTTCGCGACTGTTCAATGGCGAGCGCCCCGTTCAGCGCGAAGAGTTCGAATCGCAGCTCAAGGCGTTGCTGCAAAGCACCTTCAGCAAGCTCGACCTGGTCAGCCGCGACGAATTCGACGGCCAGATGATCGTGCTCGCACGCACCCGCGCTCGCCTCGAGGCCCTGGAAAGCAAGGTTCTCGAACTCGAAGAACGCCTGGCGAAAGAGTCTCCTCCCGCCGCCGAGTGAATCGCGCTCGGCGAGCGGCATGTCATCAAGGAGTGATGCATGTCCCTGGCCATCGTCCACAGCCGCGCCCAGGTCGGCGTGGAAGCCCCGTCCGTCACCGTCGAGGCGCACCTGGCGAACGGCCTGCCGTCCCTGGCGCTGGTGGGCCTGCCGGAAACCGCGGTGAAGGAAAGCAAGGACCGCGTGCGCAGCGCCATCCTGAACTCGGGCTTCGACTTTCCACCCCGCAGAATCACCCTGAACCTGGCTCCGGCCGACCTGCCCAAGGACGGCGGCCGCTTCGACCTGGCCATCGCGCTCGGCATCCTCGCCGCCAGCGGACAACTGCCGGCGGAAAGCCTGGCCAACTGCGAATGTCTCGGCGAACTGGCGCTTTCCGGCGCAGTACGGCCGGTGCAGGGCGTGTTGCCCGCCGCACTGGCCGCCCGCGCGGCCGGGCGCGCCCTGGTCGTGGCGAAGGCCAACGCCGAGGAAGCCAGCCTGGCGTCCGGGCTGGTGGTCTTCGCCGCCGACCATCTGCTGGAGCTGGCCGCCCATTTCAGCGCGAAGACTCCGCTGGCGCCGTTCCAGGCGCAGGGGCTGCTGCGCCGCCTGCTGCCCTACCCCGACCTTGCGGACGTACAGGGGCAGATCGCCGCCAAGCGCGCGCTGCTGGTCGCCGCGGCCGGATCGCACAACCTGCTGCTGAGTGGTCCACCAGGAACCGGCAAGACCCTGCTGGCCAGCCGCCTGCCGGGGCTGCTGCCCGCGCTGGACGAACGCGAGGCGCTGGAAGTCGCCGCCATCCACTCCGTGGCCAGCCACACACCGCTGGAAGCCTGGCCGCAGCGTCCCTTTCGGCATCCGCACCATAGCGCCTCGGCACCGGCGCTGGTCGGCGGCGGCAGTCGCCCGCGCCCCGGCGAAATCACCCTGGCTCACCAGGGCGTCCTGTTTCTCGACGAATTGCCGGAGTTCGACCGCAAGGTCCTGGAAGTCCTCCGGGAGCCCCTGGAAAGCGGCGAGATCGTCATTGCCCGGGCCAACGACAAGGTGCGTTTTCCTGCACGCTTCCAGCTCGTCGCGGCGATGAATCCCTGCCCGTGCGGCTACCTCGGCGACCCCAGCGCACGTTGCCGTTGCTCCTCCGAGCAGATCCAGCGCTATCGCGGCAAGCTGTCCGGGCCGCTGCTCGACCGCATCGATCTGCACGTCGCCGTGCTGCGCGAGCCGATGGCCCTGGATACCGCCCCGCGACACGGCATGGGCAGCCACGAGGCGGCAGCCATCGTCGCGGCGGCGCGCCAGCGACAACTGCGGCGCCAGGGCATGGCCAACGCGTTCCTCGACCTGCAGGGGCTGCGGGAACATTGCCTGCTGAGCGCGGAGGACCGCCTCTGGCTAGAGGCCGCCTGCGAGCGTCTCGGCCTGTCGCTGCGGGCAGCGCACCGGGTGCTGAAGGTGGCGAGGACCCTGGCGGACCTCGAAGACGCCTCGTCCATCGACCGCGCGCACCTCGCCGAAGCCCTGCAGTACCGCGCCAGCGGCCTGGCTTAGGACGGCTGCTGCGGGTTGGCCTGGCGCGGACCGCCCGAGAGCAACTGGACGAGATGCTGCAGCGCCAGCGGCCGGCTGATCAGGTAGCCCTGTACCTGGTCGCAGCCGAACCGCGCCAGCAGCGCCAGCTGTTCGGCGCTTTCCACCCCCTCGGCGACCACGTCCAGACCGAGGTTGTGCGCCAGATCGATCATCGCCCGCACCAGCCGATAGCTTTCCGCCTTGTCATTCATGCCGCCGACGAAACTCTTGTCGATCTTCAGCAACGCGATGGGCAAGCGGTCGAGGTGAACGAAGGAGGAAAACCCGGTACCGAAGTCATCCAGGGAAAAGCGCACGCCAAGCTTGCGCAGCGCCTGCATGGTCTGGCGCACCTGGTCGCTGCGGCGCATCACCGCCGTCTCGGTGAGCTCGAATTCCAGCCAGCGCGCGTCCACCTGGTTTTCCTCGATCAGCCGGCTCAGGGTCGGCAGCAACTGGCTGTCCTGGAACTGGCGAAACGACAGGTTGACCGCCATGTGCAGCGCCGGCAGGCCCTTCGCACGCAGGTCCTGCATGTCGCGCAGCGCGCGGGAAATCACCCAGTAGCCGAGCGGCACGATCAGGCCGCTCTCCTCGGCCAGTGGAACGAACTCGCTCGGCGCCAGCAGCCCCCGGCGCGGATGCTGCCAGCGCACCAGCGCCTCGACGCCGAGGAAGCGCCCGGATTGCAGGCACAGCCGCGGCTGGTAATGCAGCACCAGTTCGTCGCGGCGCAGCGCCCGGCGCAGCTCGCCTTCCAGCCGGGCGCGGGTACGGGCACTGTGGTTGATGCGCTCGTCGTAGAGATGGAAGGTGCAGCCCTGGGCGTTCTTGGCCTGCTGCATGGCGATGTGGGCGTGCCACATCAGCGGGTCGATCGCGCCGCCGTTGGCGTGCGCCAGGCCCAGGCTGCAGCCGATCAACAGGCTTTCGCCCTCCAGCCAGTAAGGCTCCTCCAGGGCTTCGACGACCCGAGCGGCGAGACGCTCGGCGCGGCGGAAGTCGTTGGAGGTATCGATCAGCAGGGCGAATTCGTCGCTCCCCAGGCGTGCCAGGCGGTCGCCCTCGCCGAGCTGGTCCTTCATCCGCGCGACCACCTGCAGGATCAGCCTGTCGCCGGCCTCGTAACCGAGGCTGTCGTTGACCGCGCGAAAATTGTCCAGGTCCAGGTGCCCGAGGGCGAAACCGCGCCCCTCATGCTCGGCCATCCGCGCACTCAGCAGCGACTGGAAGCCCTGGCGATTGGCGATGCCGGTGAGCGGGTCCAGCTCGCCGTAACGGCGGCGCAGGCTGCGTTCGGCGACATAACGCAGGCAGCGCCGCAAGGTCGCCGGGCTGGTGTCGTCGTACACCAGCCAGTCGCTGACGCTGGCCGGCACGCTTTCCGGCTCCGCCTCCAGCAGCATCACGATGGGCACCGTGCTGGCGCCGGCCGCCGGCAACTGGTCCGGCGTGCAGAGCAGCAGGCAGTCGTCGTCGAGCAGTTCCGCCACACCTTCCCAGGACGGCGCGCTGACCAGTTGCGGCGCATTGTCGAGGGTCGTCAGCCGGTCGCGCAGCAGCCCGACCCAGGACGGATCGTCGCCAAGAAGAATCAAACGCGAGGGTTGCACTAGCGCGGGCACGCGACCTCCCCAGGCCATGACAGTGTTCGCCGGAGTATTCCCTCACCACTACGATGGTGGCCAGGCTGCGGATCGCGGCCTCGCATCACCGCGCGAGGGGCTCAACCCGTGCTGCCTGGCACTGTTCGGGAGTCGTTGTTCTGGCGGTCTTCCCTGACCCGGCCGGGCGCGAAATCGTCGACGGCCATTTGACAATTCACCCGTAGCCTACTGGAGCAGGCGAAATAACCAAGCCGTGGCACGCTGCCATCAGCGCAACGGCGCGAGCCTGGGGGCGAGTGCCTGCTAGAATGCCGCCCCTTCTCCTGAGCGAAACGCGACGACCATGTCCCGACTCAATCCCCGGCAGCAGGAAGCCGTGAACTACGTCGGCGGCCCACTTCTGGTGCTCGCCGGCGCCGGCTCCGGCAAGACCAGCGTGATCACCCGTAAGATCGCCTACCTGATCCAGCAGTGCGGCATCCAGGCCCGCCACATCGTCGCCATGACCTTCACCAACAAGGCCGCGCGCGAAATGAAGGAGCGCGTCGGCACGCTGCTGCGCGGCAGCGAGGGCAAGGGCCTGACGGTCTCGACCTTCCACAATCTGGGCATGAACATCATCCGCAAGGAGTACGCGCGACTGGGCTACAAGCCGGGTTTCTCGATCTTCGACGACGGCGACATCAAGGCGCTGCTCACCGACATCATGCAGAAGGAATACGCCGGCGATGACGGCGCCGACGAGATCAAGAACCTCATCGACAGCTGGAAGAACGAGCTGATCCTGCCCGACGAGGCCCTGGCCAACGCACGCAACCCCAAGGAGCAGACCGCCGCCATCGTCTACCTGCACTACCAGCGCACGCTCAAGGCGTATAACGCGGTGGACTTCAACGACCTGATCCTGCTGCCGGTCAAGCTGTTCCAGGAGCACAAGGACGTCCTGGAAAAGTGGCAGAACCGCATCCGCTACCTGCTGGTGGACGAGTACCAGGACACCAACTCCAGCCAGTACCTGCTGGTGAAGCTGCTGGTGGGCATGCGCAACCAGATCACCGTGGTCGGCGACGACGATCAGTCGATCTACGCCTGGCGCGGCGCGCGCCCGGAAAACCTGATGCTGTTGAAAGAGGATTACCCGTCGCTGAAGGTGGTGATGCTGGAGCAGAACTACCGCTCCACCAGCCGCATCCTCAAATGCGCCAACACCCTGATCGCCAATAACCCCCACGCCTTCGAGAAACAGCTGTGGAGCGAGATGGGCATGGGCGACGAGATCCGCGTGATCCGCACCCGGAACGAAGACGCCGAGTGCGAGCGCGTGGCCCTGGAAATCCTCACCGAGCACCTGCGCACCGAGCGCCCGTACAGCGATTTCGCCATCCTCTACCGCGGCAACTACCAGGCCAAACTGATGGAGCTGAAGCTGCAGCACCACCAGATCCCCTATCGCCTGTCCGGCGGCACCAGCTTCTTCGCCCGTCAGGAGGTAAAGGACCTGATGAGCTACTTCCGTCTGCTGGTCAACCCGGACGACGACAACGCCTTCCTCCGGGTAATCAACGTGCCGCGCCGCGAGATCGGCTCGACCACCCTGGAAAAGCTCGGCAACTACGCCACCGAACGCAAGATCAGCATGTACGCCGCCAGCGACGAGATCGGCCTCGGCGAACACCTCGACAGCCGCTACACCGAGCGTCTCTCGCGCTTCAAGCGCTACATGGACAAGCTCCGCCAGCAGTGCTCGCAGGACGACCCCATCGCCGCGCTGCGCAGCATGGTGATGGACATCGACTACGAGCAGTGGCTGCGCCAGAACGCCTCCAGCGACAAGGTTGCCGAGGCGCGCATGGGCAACGTCTGGTTCCTCGTCGATGCGCTGAAGAACACGCTGGAGAAGGACGAAGACGGCGAGATGACCATCGAGGAGGCCATCGGCAAGCTGGTCCTGCGCGACATGCTCGAACGCCAGCAGGAAGAGGAAGAAGGCGCCGAGGGCGTGCAGATGATGACGATCCACGCGTCCAAGGGGCTGGAGTTTCCCTCGGTGTACATCCTCGGCGTGGAGGAGGAAATCCTTCCGCACCGCTCCAGCATCGAAGCCGACACCATCGAGGAAGAGCGCCGCCTGGCGTACGTCGGTATCACCCGCGCCAAGCGCAACCTGACCATGACCTTCGCCGCCAAGCGCAAGCAGTACGGCGAGATCATCGAGTGCTCACCGAGCCGGTTCCTCGACGAATTGCCGCCCGAGGACCTGGTCTGGGAAGGCCAGGAAGACGCACCGGTGGAAGTGAAGGCCGCGCGGGGCAACGACGCCCTGGCGGCGATGCGCTCGATGCTCAAGCGCTAACGATCCATAGATAACGCTGCTTGGCGCCATCGACAAAAGTGATGAGTAACCACAGCGCGGGTGTGGTCTAGTTGAACCCAGGGTTTCAAGGCCGCCACCGCGCGGACATCGTCACTTTTTCGAGGAGAGCACCATGGCCACTGCAAGCGCCAAGCAGGAACTGAAAACCGTCAAGAGCGTCCGCGACGAGGCCGCGAAAGGCCCGGACGCCGGCATCGGCAACGCCGTCGAGATCGGCAAGGCCCTCACCGTGCTGGTGTCGGACATGTTTGCGCTGTACCTCAAGACCAAGAACTTCCACTGGCACGTAAGCGGGCCGCACTTCCGCGAGTACCACCTGCTGCTGGACGACCAGGCCGCGCAGATCTTCGCCATCATCGACCCGATCGCCGAACGTGCACGCAAGATCGGCCAGCCGACCCTGCGCTCGGTGGAGCAGGTGGTCGCCAGCAAGCGCCTGCAGAGCAGCGAAGTGGAGAACCTCAGCGCCGAGCAGATGCTCAGCGAACTGCACGCCGACAACCAGGCCCTGGCCGCCTACATGCGTAGCACCCACACGCTGACCAGCGACGCCAACGACGTGGCCACCACCAGCCTGCTGGAAGAGTGGATCGACCAGGCTGAAGAACGCGCCTGGTTCCTCGGCGAAACCCTGCGCACCCGCTGATTCGAGCCCGCGCGACGAACGAACGCCCCGCCTTTTCGGCGGGGCTTTTTTTTGCGCCGCAGCGGTGTTCCGCCCGGCGATCACCGCCGGTCGCGCAACTTTCGCCCTGCGCCGGGCATCGAACCCGGACAGGCGCGCCATCCCGAGCGCCCGACCACGCAGAGGGACCTCGCCCATCATGCAGATCACCCTGGTGCGCCACGGCCGCCCGAACTACTCCGGCGCCGAACGCTGTACGCCCCGCGAAATGAAGACCTGGATCGAAGGCTACAACCGCGCGCCGGTGGTGTGCTCCGAAGTGCCGCAATCGCTGATCGACCAAGCGAAGCGCACCGAGGTGTTCGCCTGCAGTTCGATCTCGCGCTGCGTGGAATCGCGCACCCGCATCGCCGGCGGATGCACCGACGAGGTTGACGAGGTGTTCGCCGAAGCGCACCTGCCCTACCCCGACTGGAACGCGCCGAAGCTGCCGGTGAAGGTCTGGCGGATACTGTTCCGCGGCGCCTGGTTCCTCGGTTTCGCCCGGCACACCGAATCGATCCGGGTGTCGCGCAAGCGCGCCCGCATGGCCGCCGACCGCCTCATCGAACTGGCCAGGATCCACGGCAGCGTGATGCTCGTCGGCCACGGCATCATGAACGTGCTGATCTCCGCCGAGCTGCGCAAGCGCGGCTGGTCCGGCCCGCTCAACCTGATCCTCAAGGATTACTGGCAGCCCTGCGTGTACCGCAAGGCACGCTGAGCACCGCTGCGGAGACCCCGGCGACGCCCGGTTTCCCGAGGCGCACAACCGGGGCTTAGCCCTTTTCCGTCAGAACCAGAAGCGCAGGCCGGCGACCAGGCGCGAGTCGCTGCGGGCCTCGTCCCGATCCTCCCCGAGCGACGCGGTTTCGCCGAAGCGGCGGGTCCACTCGAGGCCGACATAGGGCGCGAACTGCGGCGTGACCTCGTAGCGCAGCCGCAACCCGAAACGGCCCTCGGCGAGCCCGCTGCCGATCGTCCTGGCGCGGTCGTCCTTGCCGTAGGCTTCCAGCTCCAGCTGCGGCGCCAGCACCAGCTTCTGGCTCAGTTGCAGCTCGCGCTCGACCTCCAGCCGCGCCGCACTGCGGCCGTTCGGCCCCAGGTAGGCGCTGGCCTGCACCTCGAACCACCAGGGCGTGGTGCCGGCGATGCCGAAGGCCAGCCATTGCCGGTCGGGATCGCTGCCGAAGTCCTGGCGTACACCCAGGCGGCTGTCCCAGAAGGCCGCGACGGCATGCGACCAGAGCAGCTCCGCGCGCCCTTCGCTCTCGCCGCCAGCACGCTCACCTTCGCTCTGCAGCCAGAGCTTGTCGGTATCGCCGCCCCACCAGGCGTCCGCGTCCCAGGCCAGGCCGTTGTCATCGCGCCCGTCGCGGTATTCGAGCCGCTCGAACAGCACCTGATGGGCCAGCGACTCGCCGTGGCGGTGCTGGTCGTGACTGGCCGGCATCGGCATCGGCGGCGCCTGCTCTTCGCGCGGCAGGATGCGGTTGGCGTCTCCCGCATCGGCCGCCGGCGCCGGCATGCCGTGGTCCATCATCCCCATGCCATGCATGTCGTGCGTCATGCCGGGCATTTCCTCGGCCTGCAGCGCCGGAGCGAGCGCCAGCGCGGCGATCATCAGTAAACGCCTCATGCGACCACCACCTTGCGGAACATGCCCGCTTCCATGTGATACAGCAGGTGGCAATGGAATGCCCATTCGCCGGGCGCATCGGCGCTGACCAGCAGTGCCACCTGCTTGCCCGGCTGGACGTTGACGGTGTGCTTGCGCAGCAGCACGCCGCTCGCCTCGTTCTCCACCTCGAAGAACATCCCGTGCAGGTGGATCGGGTGATTCATCATGGTGTCGTTGATCAGCCGCAGGCGCAGGCGCTCGCCATAACGCAGGGGAATCGGCTCGGCCTCATTGTACTTCAGCCCGTCGAAGCCCCAGACGAAACGCTGCATGTTGCCGGTCAGGCGCAGCACTAGATCGCGCGTCGGCGGTCGAGGATCGAGTCCGTCGCCCAGGGTGCTCAGGTCGGCGTAGGTCAGCACGCGACGGCCGTTGCCGCGCAGCCGCGGGCCGGGATCGTCGAGCGCGTCGGACGGATTGGCGACGCGCATGTCGACCTGTGCCGAGGTCGGCAAGGGCGCGCTGGCGGGCATGGCGGCGTGATCCATCCCGGCCATCGATCCATGATCCATCCCCGCCATTGCCATGTGTTCCATGCCGGCCATGGTTCCCTCGCCGTGGCCCATGTCGCGCATGTCCAGCCAGACCGGCGGATCGAGGCGCGGCAGCGCGGCCTGCATGCCGGCCACCGGCGCCAGGGTCGCGCGGGCGTAGCCGCTGCGGTCCATGGACTGGCAGAAGATGCTGTAGGCCTGTGCGTCCGGCATGCGCACCAGCACGTCGTAGGTCTCACCGGGGGCGATGCGGAACTCGTCCACCGTCACCTCGGCCACCGCCTGGCCGTCGGTGGCGACCACCGTCAGTGGCAGGCCGGGAATCCGCACGTCGAAGTAGGTCGAGGTGCCGGCGTTGATGAAGCGCAGGCGCACCCGCTCGCCGGGTTCGGCGATGGCCGTCCAGTTGGCCGCCGGCGTGGCACCGTTGACCAGGTAGGTGTAGGTAGCGCCGGACACGTCCTGCAGGTCGGTGGGGCTCATGCGCATGCGGTTCCACATCGCGCGCTTGTCCCAGGCGGCGGCCAGGCCGAGGTTTTCGACGTCGCGGGCGAACTGCGCCACGCTGGGCTTGGCGCGGGCGAAATATTCGCTGTCCGCCTTCAGCCGACCGAAGATGCGCATCGGGTCTTCGTCGGTCCAGTCGCTGAGCATCAGCGTGTAGTCGCGCTCCACCGCCAGCGGCTCGCCGTTTTCGGGCTCGACCAGCAGCGCGCCGTACAGCCCGGTCTGCTCCTGAAAGCCGCTGTGGCCGTGATACCAGTAGGTGCCGGCCTGCAGCACGCGGAAGCGGTAGGTGAAGCTTTCCCCCGGCGCGATGCCGGCGAAGCTGATGCCGGGCACGCCGTCCATGTCGGCCGGCAGGAGGATGCCGTGCCAGTGGATCGAGCTGGGCACGGCGAGGCGGTTGGTCACCCGCAGGCTGACCTCCTCGCCCTGCCGCCAGCGCAGGGTCGGCGCCGGCAGCGAGCCGTTCACCGTGGTGGCGACCGCCGCGCGGCCGGTGTAGTTGACCGCCTGCTCGGCGATCTCCAGCTCGAAGCGATTACCCGAGAGTTGCCGCGGCGAAGGCGCGACGGCCTGCGCCAGAGCGCCCTGTGACCAGCCGCCGGCGAGCGCCAGTGCGCCCCCGGCGCCCAGGCCCTGGACGAAACGGCGCCGCGAAAGCGCCGGAAAGGATGCGTTCATCTGTGAAATCCTGATCGGGCGGAACAGGCGCGTTCGCGCAAGGGCGACCGCGGCTGTCCGCGAAAGTCGAAAGAGAAGGAAAACGCGCGATCAGGCGAGGGAGCGCGGCGGGCGCCGCAAGGGATCGGGGACGATGCTGCGGTAACGCTCGGGATCACCGAGCAGGGGCGCGGCGTGCACGGGCGCGGCGCCGGGTTGGATCAGGCTGGAGGCCAACGGCAGGGCGACGCAGGCCAGGCAGCAGAGACCGAGGTCGTGGTCCATGCTGGCGGACGAGCTGTCGCAGGAGGTCTCCATCGCGGCATGCGCCGACGCCGTCATCGGGCCGCCGTCATGGCTGGTCATCGGCATCTGCGTGCAGTCGATCATCGACGCCGCCGCCATCCCCCGCCCCGCCGTGGTGGCGAGCAGCAACAACATGAGCAGGATGTGCAATGGACGATTCATCGGGGCGATCCGCATGGGCCTGGGCGGATTCTAACCGAGCCAGAGACGAAGAACAGCGGCGCGACACGCCTGCTTGACCTATTGCAAGGTTTCCGCCCGGCGGCCGGTGGAATTGACGGGCATACCGAGCCGTTTTGCGGGAGAATGCGCGGCTTTCCTTGGGGTCGCAGGGGGCCGCGTTCGTGGAACTGTTGAAAGAGAAAATTCGCACCGAGGGCATCGTGCTGTCGGAGCAGGTGCTGAAGGTCGACGCCTTCCTCAACCACCAGATCGATCCGCGGCTGATGCAGCAGATCGGTCATGCCTTCGCCGAGCGCTTCCGCGATCAGGGCATCACCAAGATCGTCACCATCGAGGCCTCGGGCATCGCGCCGGCGGTAATGGCCGGCCTGGAGCTCGGCGTGCCGGTGATCTTCGCCCGCAAGTACCAGTCGCTGACCCTGCGGGATAACCTGTACATCTCCAAGGTGTTCTCCTTCACCAAGCAGACCGAAAGCACCATCGCCATCTCCGCCAAGCACCTGCACGCCAATGACCACGTGCTGGTGATCGACGACTTCCTCGCCAACGGCCACGCCGCCAAGGCCCTGCTCGACCTGATCGGCCAGGCCGGCGCCAGCGTCGCCGGGCTCGGCATCGTCATCGAGAAGTCCTTCCAGGAAGGCCGCAGCCTGCTGGAAAACGAGGGCTACCGCGTCGAGTCCCTGGCGCGGGTGAAATCGCTGAAAGACGGCAAGGTCACCTTCGTCGACTGACCGGCGCCGACGGCCGACTCAGCGCGGCGGTCGCCACAAGCCCACCAGCCGGCCCTGAGTGCCGCCCACCGGATCGGTCAGCGGCGGCGCCACGCGGGCGATGCGCGCGCGGTGGGCGTCATGGGTCGCCGCATCCGGACGCTGCAGGTCGAAGTCGCACTCCGGTGGATAGGCGCCGACCACCAGGAAATCCTCGCTGGCCTGCAGTCGGCAATGCCCGGTGCCGGCCGGCAGCACCAGCGCGTCACCGGCGCGCACCTCCACTTCGGTTCCCGATTCGCCGCCCAGCAGCAGGCGCGCCCAGCCGCACGCCACACCCAGCGCCTCGTGGGTGTCGGCGTGGTAGTGCTGATAGTCGAACACGCTCGCACGCCAGCGCGGCGGCCACAGGTGACTGGCGAACAGCCCCTCGAAGCGCTCGGCCAGCGCGTCCTGACCGAGCGGCAACCGACGGTAGATGAGCACCGGCAACGGGCTGTTCGGCGTGCGCCCGTCGCTGGCGAAATGCAGGGTCTCCGGTCTCGGCGCGGTGCCTGGCATCGCTCGGTCCTCAGTGTTGGGCGGTGGCCTTCAGGCCGGCCAGCACCAGTTTCTGGTAGAGCTGCTCGCGCAGGCCCTCGGGTTTTTCCAGCCCCATGCGCTCAAGGTGAGCGGCATAGGCGGCCGGCTCCGGCAGGTCGAACAGCGTGGCCATGCCCAGTTCGAGAATCTCGCTGAGTTTGAGCTTGCTCTTCAGCCAGCGCAGCGCGCGCAGCAGCGCCTGCTCCTCGGCCGTGAAATCGCAGCCCAGCGGGTATTCGGCGAACAGCCGCGGATGCTGCGACTGCACGTCGAGCAGTCGCCAGGGCGTGTTCTGCCGGTGGACCCAGTCCAGCTGGAAGTCCGCCGACAGCTTGCCGGCCTTCTGCGCCTGTTCGATCAAGGCGTCCTGGAACCGCGAGTCGGCAATACGCAGCAACGCCTCGATCACCTCCTCGTCGTTCTTGCCGCGCAGGTCGGCGATGCCGTACTCGGTGACGACGATGTCGCGCAGGTGGCGCGGAATGGTCGTGTGGCCGTACTGCCAGACGATGTTCGAGCTGGCTTCGCCGCCCGACTCGCGCCAGGCGCGCAACATCAGGATCGAGCGCGCGCCCTCGAGCTCGTGGGCCTGCGCGAAGAAGTCGTACTGCCCGCCAACGCCGCTGAGCACGCGGCCGTCCTCCAATTGGTCGGCCACGCCGGCACCGAGCAGGGTCACGGTGAAGGCGCTGTTGATGAAGCGCGCATCGCGGCGCTGCAGGCGTTTGAGCTCCTCGTCGCCATACAGGCGGTTGATGAAGCCGATGCCGGTCATGCCGACCCGCTGGCGCTGCGCGTGGCTCATCTGCCGAAGGCGTTCGTAGAAGGCCTGCGGGCCAAGGAAGAAGCCACCGTGCACCAGCACGCCAGCGGCCTGCCCGATGTATTCGCTCAGCGCCTGCTCGCTGGCGCGGTCGTTGAGATCGGCGCTGACCAGCCGCCCGTCCGGCAGGCGCACGCCGTCCCGCTCCAGACGGACCTCGCCGTCGAGCAAACCGTGACGCTGCAACCAGAGCAGGCTGCGCGGCGTGATCCGCGCCGGCAGCCCGGCGGCGACCAGCGTACCCAGGCTGCGCGGCCTGCCGTGGGCATCCAGCGCGCCGAGGTTGGCCATCCGTTGCAGGCGCGCGTCGGGGTACACGGGGCGGCGCACCACGCCGGCCTCCATCAGCGCCAGCATGCCGAGCACGAACATCTCGCTGCAGCCGTAGAGGCCCTCGGCGAACGGCGCCAGGCCACCCTCGCGCTCGATCAGCTCGCCCCAGCCCTGCGGCACGCGAAGCTCCTCGAGCACCGCGCGGTAGCCGGCATTGTCGGCCTGGCGCGCCAGCAGCGCCGCACTCAGCGCATCGCCCATGGCGCCGATGCCGATCTGCAGCGTGCCGCCGTCGCGCACCAGCGTGCTGGCGTGCAGGCCGATGGCATGGTCCTGCAGGCTGACCGGCATGTTCGGCGTGGAGAACAGTGTGTCGCGCTCGGGCGGCTCGATCAGCAGGTCGAACTCGTCCTCGGGCAACTCGGCGTCGCCGGGCATGTACGGCAGGTCGGCATGCACCTGGGCGACGCTGAGCAAGGTTTCGCCGGCCTCGCGGCGACGCTTGAGCAGTGGCATTAGGTCGAGGGTGATGTCCGGGTTGCAGGACAGGCTCAGGCAATCCGGATCGTCGCGGCGGCGGGCCACCAGTTGCGCCACCAGGTTGATGCCCTTGCGGTCGAGATCGCGCGCGACCTGGCTGTAGTTCAGACTGATGTAGCCGCGCTGCGCCTGCGGGCTGTCCAGCAGGCTGCCGGGCTGCAGGTAGAACTCCTCGATGTGGATGTTCGCCGGCAGCTCGCCGCGTTGCAGGTCCAGGCGATAGTCTAGCTCGGGATAATCGCCGAACACCCGTTCGACGAACGGCCCGAGCAGCCGCTGCTCGAGTTCGCTGTGGGCCTGCGGGCGGCCCAGCGACAATGCGGTGTAGATCGTCAGCTCGCGCTGCGGCGTTTGCTTGATGCGCTGGTAAAGCGCATTGGCGAATGGATTCGGCTTGCCCAGCCCCAGCGGCAGGCCCAGTCGAATGTGACCCTCGATGCGTGCCAGCACGGCATCGACGGCCTGTTCCAGCGTGCAGGAAGGCACCGGCGGACTCCTTGGCGAATGCGTCGGAGTTTGGACCCGCTCGGATGCCGCTTTGATCCCCGCGGGCACGCACACACCGGGGAGGCAAATCGCAGGCATGAAAAAGCCGCCCGGAAGCGGCTCTTTCAGCGAAGAGGTGCGATCAGAGACCGGACATCTTCTTGATGGCGCCACGCAGGTCGTCATCGGAGCAGGTCGCGCAGGTGCCTTTCGGCGGCATGGCGTTGATCCCGCTGATGGCCTTGGCCAGCAGACCGTCGAGGCCACCCTGTTCGTCGGCACGGGTTTTCCAGGCCGCGGCATCACCGATCTTCGGTGCACCGAGCACGCCAGCGCCATGGCAGGCGTTGCAATGCTTGGCAATCACGTCGTCGGGGCTCATGCCACCACCGGAAGCCGACGCGGCAACGGCGGCGACGCCCTTGCATTCCTGGCCGCTCACGCATACTTCGCCAACCGGCTTGAGGCGTGCGGCAATCTCATCATTGGTCGCAGCCTGAGCGCTCATCGCCCACAGGGCCAGCGCGGCGGCATTCGCCACCAGCATCTTGTTTATCCAGTTCACCCTTACACCCTCATCGTGGCTAGAAACGCTCGCGGCCACGGTTTCGCGAGCGGGCGCCAGTATACCGATAAGCCCGCCCAGCCGAAACAACCCTGCGCCATGCATGGGCTTGCGGCATCGCGTCGCAGCCGTGGCCTCAGAAGTTGGCAGGGGTGGTGGCGCTGATCAGTCGCGCCGGCTTGTCGAAGGGGTTGCGGAAGCGATGCGGCTTGTTGCTCTCGAAGTAGTAGCTGTCGCCGCTCTCGAGCACGAACAGCTCGCCGGAGACGGTCAGTTCGAGGCGCCCGTCGATCAGCATGCCGGCCTCTTCGCCGTCGTGGTTGAGCATCTCCGCACCGGTATCCGCCCCCGGTGGGTAGGTTTCGTCGAGGAAGGCGATGGCGCGGCTGGGATGCGCCTTGCCGATCAGCTTCATGGTCACGGCGCCGTCGGAGATGTCGAGCAGCTCGCTGGCGCGGTAGACCACCTGGGTCTGGTTGTCCTGTTCGAAATCCAGGGAAAAGAACTCCACCAGCGACATCGGAATGCCGCCGAGCACTTTTTTCAGGGAGCTGATCGAGGGGCTGACGCTGTTCTTCTCGATCATCGAGATGGTGCTGTTGGTGACGCCCGCACGCTTGGCGAGTTCACGCTGAGAAAGGCCTTTGTGCTTGCGGATGGATTGCAGTCGAACACCGACGTCCAATGGTTGAATCCTCCTCGAGGGGGATAGCTGCGGTCGAAGTGGGCCGTATCATCGCACAGCGTTCGGAATTTACAACGCTGCGATCGGGTTTCCCGCACAAAAGCGCCGCAGCCCAGGAATCGTGGGGCCTGCAGAGGGGCCTTCAGTGTCCCGAATGGACGCGCGGTACGCGCTTCAGATTGCACATCAGCTGGTAGGGAATGGTCTCGGCCCGGGCGGCGACCTCGCTCACCGAAACGGATTTGCCCCAGAACTCCACCCGGCTGCCGAGCCCGGCCTGCGGCAGCTCCGTCAGGTCGACGGTGAGCATGTCCATCGAGACGCGCCCGATGAGCCGGCTCGGCTGGCCGTCGATGCTCACCGGCGTGCCACTCGGGGCGTGCCGCGGGTAACCGTCGGCATAGCCCATGGCGACCACCCCGACGCGCGTCGGGCGCTCGCTGACGAAGCGGGCACCGTAGCCCACCGGCTCGCCAGCGGGCAGCTCGCGCACGCAGATGATCTTCGATTCGAGGGTCATCACCGGCTGCAGCCGGTCGGCCAAGGGGTGCGCCTCTTCAAAGGGCGTGGCGCCGTAGAGCATGATCCCCGGCCGCAGCCAGTCGCTCGGGCGCTGCTGGGGAAAGAGCTGCGGCCAGCCCAGCAGCGCCGGCGAGTTGCGCAGGCTGACTTCCGCCGCGAGCCCTTCGCGGGCCGTCTCGAAGACCGCGAGCTGCTCCGCCGTGCGGCCGTGGTCCAGCTCATCGGCGCGGGCGAAGTGGGTCATCAGCACGACCTTGGCCACCTTGCCGCTGGCCAGCAGTCGCCAGTGGCCCTGCTGGAACTCCGCCGGATGCAGGCCGACCCGGTGCATGCCGCTGTCGAGCTTGAGCCAGACGCACAGCGGCCGGCTCAGCGCGGCGCGCTCGATGGTCTCGATCTGCCAGCTCGAATGCACCACGCACCACAGGTCGTGCTCGGCGATCAGCGCCAGTTCATCGGCCTCGAAGAAACCTTCCAGCAGCAGGATCGGCGCGCGGATACCGGCGGCGCGCAGCTCCAGCGCTTCCTCGATCATCGCCACGGCGAAACCGTCCGCCTCGTCGGCCAGCACCGCCGCGCATTCCAACGCGCCGTGCCCGTAGGCATCCGCCTTGATCACGGCGAGGGCGCGCGCGCCGCCCAGTTCGCGGGCCAGGCGGTAGTTGTGTCGGAAGGCTTGCAGGTCGATCAGGGCACGGGCGGGGCGCATGGTTCGGGACTTCTGAAAGATTGAAAGAGGCCCGGCGCGAGGCCGGGCAGCGGTCAGGCCTGAGCGGCGATCACGCTCATTTCCACCCGCACACGCGGGTCGTAGAGCGCGGCCTCGACGCAGGCGCGGGCTGGCGTGGCGCCCTCGGCGACCCAGGCGTCCCACTCCAGGTTCAACCCGGCGTAGTCGGCCATGTCCTTGAGGTAGATGGTCACCGAAAGGATCTTAGACTTGTCGCTGCCCGCCTCGGCCAGGAAGCGGTCGATGCTGGCCAGGGTCTCGCGGGTCTGCGCGCGGATGTCGCCGGCGTAGTCGTCGGCCAGTTGCCCCGCCAGGTAGACGGTGCCGTTATGGATGACGATTTCGTTGAGGCGCTTTTCAGTGCGCAGGCGCTGGATGGACATGCTTGTGGGTCTCCTGTAAATTGCCGTAGCGGGTGATGTCCAGGCCTTCGGCGCTGATCTGCGGGCGCTTCTGCGCCATCAGGTCGGCGAGGAAACGGCCGGATCCGCAGGCCATGGTCCAGCCCAGGGTACCGTGTCCGGTATTGAGGAACAGGTTGCGGAACGGCGTGGCGCCAACGATCGGCGTGCCGTCCGGGGTCGCCGGGCGCAGGCCGGTCCAGAACTCGGCCTGGGCGAGGTCGCCGCCCTCGGGATAGAGGTCGTTGACCAGCATCTCCAGGGTGGCGCGGCGGCGCGGGTTGAGGCTCAGGTCGAAGCCGGCGATCTCGGCCATGCCGCCCACGCGGATGCGATTGTCGAAGCGGGTCATGGCGACCTTGTAGGTCTCGTCGAGGATCGTCGAGCTGGGCGCCATCGCCGCATTGGTGATCGGCACGGTCAGCGAGTAACCCTTGAGCGGATAGACCGGCGCGCGGATGCCCAGCGGCTTGAGCAGCTGCGGGCTGTAGCTGCCCAGGGCCAGCACGTAGCGGTCGGCGGTTTCCAGCTTGCCGTCGATCCACACGCCGTTGATCCGGTCGCCGGCGAAATCCAGGCGCTGGATGTTCTGCCCGAAGCGGAATTCGACGCCCAGCGCGCGGGCCATTTCCGCCAGCCGCGTGGTGAACATCTGGCAGTCGCCGGTCTGGTCGTTGGGCAGGCGCAGGGCGCCGGCGAGCTTGTCGGTGACCTTGGCCAGCGCCGGCTCGACCCGGGCGATGCCGGCACGGTCGAGCAGTTCATAGGGCACGCCGGACTGTTCCAGCACGGCGATGTCCTTGGCCGCGGCATCCAGTTGCGCCTGGGTGCGGAACAGCTGAGTGGTGCCGAGCTGGCGGCCTTCGTAGGCGATGCCGGTTTCCGCGCGCAGTTCGTCGAGGCAATCGCGGCTGTACTCCGAGAGGCGCACCATGCGTTCCTTGTTCACCGCGTAGCGCGCCGCCGTGCAGTTGCGCAGCATCTGCGCCATCCAGAGGTACTGCTGAACGTCGCCGGTGGCCTTGATCGCCAGCGGAGCGTGCTTCTGCAGCAGCCACTTCATCGCCTTGAACGGCACGCCGGGCGCCGCCCAGGGCGAGGCGTAGCCGGGCGAGACCTGGCCGGCGTTGGCGAAACTGGTTTCCATGGCAGGCGCGGGCTGGCGGTCGACGACCGTCACCTCGAAGCCGGCACGGGCCAGATAGTAGGCGCTGGCGGTACCAATGACACCGCTACCGAGAACCAGAACACGCATGCTGCCTCCTCGCCCGGACGCCATCCGAACGGCTAAGTTTTTTGAACCCGAATGTGCGGCAGTATATGGAGCAATAAGCAGTGATTTTGACTATTTAAAAAGCTATATTTGGCGACAAATCTGGGCCGAAAGGCTTTTTGTGGAGGGCTATCTCCTGTGAGAACTCAGCACCAATCGCGCCGCGAGCTGGACAAGATCGACCGCAACATCCTGCGCATCCTGCAAGAAGAAGGCCGCATCTCCTTCACCGAGCTGGGCGAGCGCATCGGTCTCTCCACCACCCCCTGCACCGAGCGGGTCCGCCGGCTGGAACGCGAGGGCATCATCATGGGCTACTCGGCGCGGCTCAATCCGCAGCACCTGAAGTCCAGCCTGCTGGTGTTCGTGCAGATCAGCCTCGATTACAAGTCCGGCGACACCTTCGAGGAGTTCCGCCGCGCCGTGCTCAAGCTGCCCCACGTGCTCGAGTGCCACCTGGTGTCCGGCGACTTCGACTACCTGGTGAAGGCGCGGATCAACGAGATGGCGTCCTACCGCAAGCTGCTCGGCGACATCCTTCTCAAGTTGCCGCACGTGCGCGAATCGAAAAGCTACATCGTCATGGAAGAGGTGAAGGAAAGCCTCAACCTGCCGGTGCCGGACTGATTTCGAAGGCGCCTAGTCCTCGGACGGTGCGCCGGCCGATCGGTTCGCCCGGGCGGTGAAGCGCGCATCGTCGCGACGCCGCCGCGCCAAGCGGATCAGCGGCATCCTGACACTTCCGCCGCGGCCTCCGGACCTTGATGCTCGACGGTGTCACCCCTATGCTGCGTAAAATTTTCCACACACCATAATCAGGATTTCACACATGAGCGCTCGCGTTCGGCTTCCGGTGCACACGGATCGGCATGCTCCTTCCTATTACACCGCCACCGCCAACCAGGCGCTCAGCTACCCGCCGCTGCGCGACGCCCTGCGCGTCGACGTGTGCATCGTCGGCGGCGGCTTCAGCGGGCTAAATACCGCCATCGAACTGGCCGAACGGGGGTTCTCCGTGGCGCTGCTGGAGGCGCGACAGGTCGGCTGGGGCGCCAGCGGACGCAACGGCGGCCAGCTGATTCGCGGCGTCGGCCACGGCGTCGAGCAGTTCCGCCCGGTGCTCGGCGAAGACGGCGTGCGCTCACTCAAGCTGATGGGCCTGGAAGCCGTGGAAATCGTTCGCCGGCGCATCGAGAAGCACGCCATCGACTGCGACCTGACCTGGGGCTACTGCGACCTGGCGAATAAGCCGGCCGACCTGGCCGGTTTCGCCGAGGACATGGCCGAGCTGCAGGGGCTGGGCTATCGGCATCCGCTGCGCCTGCTGCAACCGGGCGAGATGCACAGCGTGGTGGGCTCGGACCGCTACGTCGGCGGGCTGATCGACATGGGTTCCGGCCACCTGCATCCGCTCAACCTCGCGCTCGGTGAGGCCGCCGCCGCCGCCGCGCTGGGCGTGCGCCTGTTCGAGCATTCCGAAGTGATACGCATCGAGTACGGCGACGGGGTGAAGGTGCATACCGAACAGGGCCGGGTCTGCGCCAAGACCCTGGTGCTCGCCTGCAATGCGTACATCAACGACCTGGAGCCGCGGCTCGGCGGCAAGGTACTGCCCGCCGGCAGCTACGTGATCGCCACCGAGCCGCTTTCCGAAGACCAGGCGCAGGCGCTGATCCCGCAGAACATGGCGCTCTGCGACCAGCGCGTGGCGCTGGACTACTATCGCCTGTCCGCCGACCGCCGCCTGCTGTTCGGCGGCGCCTGCCACTATTCAGGCCGCGACCCGGCGGACATCGCCGCCTACATGCGGCCGAAGATGCTCAAGGTCTTCCCGCAACTGGAAAACACCCGCATCGACTACCAGTGGGGCGGGATGATCGGCATCGGCGCCAACCGCCTGCCGCAAATCGGCCGCTTCGCCGATCGCCCCAACGTGTATTACGCGCAGGCGTATTCCGGCCATGGACTGAACGCCACCCACCTGGCCGGCAAGCTCCTCGCCGAAGCCATCAGCGGGCAGCAGGGCGGCGGCTTCGATCTGTTCGACAAGGTTCCGCACATCACCTTTCCGGGCGGCAAACGCCTGCGCTCGCCGATGCTCGCCCTGGGCATGCTCTGGTACCGCTTCAAGGAAGCCACCGGGCTGGCGTGACGCGCGGCGCCATCAGCGGCCCGTCCGCGCCTGCTGTCCAGCCTCGCGCCAGAGCGTCCAGAGCGATTTTTCCGCCTCGGCCAGCGCATCGGCGCGGCTCAGGCCGATGTCGTGCAAGGCGTGGCGGCTGAGGCTCAGCAGCGCCTTGCGGGTGCGCAGGGCGCGCCAGAACACCACCCAGCGCCCCTCGCCCACCGGCGCGGCCGGCACCAGGCGCAGCCTCGGGCGCCGATCCTCCAGCACCGGTACGGGTTCGACGAGTTCCTCGCAGCTTTCGATCGAGTCGCGCATGGCGCTCTCCTTGCCTTCATCTGTATGGGAGAACATCATTGCGCCCATCGGAAAACCGATACAGATTCAGCGTATGGAAATTAACCCCATACAGCCGGGCGGAAATCGCCTCTGAATCGACGGTTTTTGACGTATCTGTACTGATCGCAGAGGGATCCTCAGTCGATGACGCTTTACCAGAACCTAGCCAATGTGATCGGCGCACGCATCGAGCAGGGCCTCTACCTGCCCGGCGATCGCCTGCCGTCGGTGCGCGCGCTGAGCGTCGAGCACGGCGTCAGCCTGAGCACCGTGCAGCAGGCCTACCGGCACCTCGAGGACCAGGGCCTGGCGACACCGCGGCCGAAGTCGGGCTACTTCGTGCCCGCCGCGCGCCAGGTGCCGGCGCTGCCCAACGTGATCCGCAACGCGCAACGGCCGGTGGAGGTCTCGCAGTGGGATCAGGTGCTGGAGCAGATCGGCGGCGAGCCCAGCGAGAAGCTGATCCAGCTCGGGCGCGGCCGCCCGGACATCAGCAGCCCGACGCTGAAACCGCTGCTGCGCTCGCTGTCACGGCTGGGCCGGCGGCAGGACCTGAACACCCTCACCTACGGCAACATCTATGGCGACATCGGCCTGCGCGAACAGATCTCGCGGCTGATGCTCGACTCCGGCTGCCAGATTCCGGCCACCGAGATCGTCGTGACCACCGGCTGCCACGAAGCGCTGTCCGCCGCCATTCGCGCCCTGTGCGAGCCCGGCGACATCGTCGCGGTGGACTCGCCGAGCTTCCATGGCGTGATGCAGGCGCTCAAGGGTTTCGGCATGAAGGCCCTGGAGCTGCCCAGCGACCCGCTCACAGGGATCAGCCTGGAGGCGCTGGAGCTGGCCCTGGAGCAGTGGCCGATCAAGGCCATCCAGCTCACCCCGACCTGCAACAGCCCGCTCGGCTACATCATGCCGGAGGCCAACAAGCGCGCCCTGCTGACGCTTGCCCAGCGCTACGACGTGGCGATCATCGAAGACGACGTCTACGGCGAACTGGCCTACCGCTACCCGCGCCCGCGCACCATCAAGTCGTTCGACGAGGATGGCCGCGTGCTGCTCTGCAGCTCCTTCTCGAAAACCCTGGCGCCCGGCATGCGGGTCGGCTGGATCGCCCCTGGCCGTTACCTGGACCGCGTGCTGCACATGAAGTACATGGGCACCGGCGCCACCGCGCAACTGCCGCAACTGGCGCTTGCCGAATTCATCAGCGGCGGCCACTACGAGCCGCACCTGCGGCGCATGCGCGCGCAGTACCAGCGCAGCCGCGACGTGATGATCGAATGGATCGCCCGCTACTTCCCGGCCGGGGTGAAGGTCAGCCAGCCGCAGGGCAGTTTCATGATCTGGGTGGAAATGCCCGAAGGCTTCGACAGCCACCGGCTGAATCGTACCCTCGCCAGCCAGGGCATACAGATCGCCACCGGCAGCATCTTTTCCGCGGCGGGAAAATACCGGAACTGCCTGCGGATGAACTACGCCAGCAAGCCCAGCACGCTGATCGAGCAGGCGGTGCGCGCCGTCGGCGAAGCGGTGGCGGCGCAGATGGCCGAAGGTTGAGCGACGCGACTGCCCGCCCTAGAGCCCTCGCGCCGCTTCGCTGAATCAAACCGCAAGAGAGCCGTCTAACCGCTAGGTTGAATGTAGCGGGAGGCTACTTTGCGTCGACATCTGCTCTTGCTGGTTGCGCTACTGCTGACCGCCTGCGCCAATCACGTGCCGATCGAGCCCAGCCAGGCGTTGCCGGCCAAGGATTCGCCGCTCGGCGCCGCCCTCATCGCCCAGGCGCAGCAGCACCCCGGGGGGCAATCCGGCTTTCGCCTGCTGTCCTCCAGCACCGAGGCGTTCATCGCCCGCGCCGAGCTGATCCGCGCCGCCCGGCAGAGCCTCGACCTGCAGTACTACATCGTCCACGATGGCCTCAGCACCCGCGCGCTGATCGACGAGTTGCTCAAGGCCGCCGACCGCGGCGTGCGCGTGCGCATTCTCCTCGACGACACCACCAGCGACGGCCAGGACGACGAGATCGCCCTGCTCGGCGCCCACCCGAACGTCCAGGTGCGGGTGTTCAACCCGCTGCACCTGGGCCGCGCCACCGGCATCACCCGCGCCCTGGGGCGGTTGTTCGACGTCACCCTGCAGCACCGCCGCATGCACAACAAACTCTGGCTGGCGGACAACGCCGTGGCGGTGGTCGGCGGGCGCAACCTGGGCGACGAGTATTTCGACGTCGAACCGAACCTGAACTTCACCGACATCGACCTGCTGGGCGCCGGCCCGGTGGCCGAGCAGCTCGGGCAGAGCTTCGATCAGTACTGGAACAGCGCGCTGAGCAAGCCGATCGAGCAATTCGTCAGCTTTCCGCCCAGCGCCCGCGACCTGGCGAAGACCCGTCGCGGACTGACCGACTACCTGAACGCGGCGCAGGTCGAGCAGCGCGAGAACTACCAGCGACTGATGGACTACCAGGACCACCCGCGCCTGGCAGGCTGGCTGGACGAGCTGATCTGGGCGCATGGCAGCGCGATGTGGGACGCACCGACCAAGATCCTCAAGAGCGAGCCCGATCCGCAGTTGCTGCTGACTTCGCAACTGGGCCCGGAACTGGCCAGCGTCAGCGAGGAGCTGATGCTGATCTCCGCCTACTTCGTTCCCGCGGAGGATGGCCTGACCTACCTAACCGGGCGCGCCGATGCGGGCGTTTCGGTGAGCCTGCTGACCAACTCGCTGGAGGCCACCGACGTGCCTGCGGTGCATGGCGGCTACGCGCCCTACCGCAAGGCGCTGTTGCGTCACGGAGTGAAGCTCTTCGAGCTGCGCCGGCAACCGGAGCAAGAGGCGTCCTACAACCTGAGCGGCTCTTCGGAGTCCAGCCTGCACAGCAAGGCGCTGGTGTTCGATCGGCGCAAGGTGTTCATCGGCTCGCTGAACTTCGACCCGCGCTCGATCCTCTGGAACACCGAGGTCGGCGTGCTGGTGGACAGCCCGGAGCTGGCCGGCGAGGTGCGCCGCCTGACCCTGGAAGGCATGGCGCCGGCGCTCAGCTACGAGGTGCGCCTGGAGAACGGGCGGCTGGTGTGGATCGCCGAGGACAATCGCCGCCTGCACCGCATCGACAGGGAGCCGGGTGGTGCCTGGCGCCAGATCAACGCCTGGCTGGCCAAGGTCATCGGGCTGGAACGGCTGCTCTAGGCGCCGTGTGCGCCTCTCTCACGACGGCTCCGGCGAGACGTCGGTGAAACCTCCGGGGCGCCGGATCAGCCAGACGAACACCGCCGCGCCCGCCGCCATCACCAGCGGCAACGCATGCCCGCTGAGCCACTGGCTGGCCGCGCCGGTGAGCAGCGGCCCGACCAGGCAGCCCAATCCCCAGAGCTGCGCCACGTGCGCATTGGCGCGAACCAGTTCGTCGTCGCGATAGCGCTCGCCGATGAGGATCAGCGACAGGGTGAACAACCCGCCGGCGGCGGCGCCGAACAGCACCAGCAGCGGCCAGATCGCCTGGGTGTGCAGCAGCAGCGGGATGCTCAGGCTCGACACCAGCAGGAGCACGCCGCACGCGCGGAACAGCGTGCCGCGGGACATGCGGTCGGCGAGCAGGCCGATCGGCAGTTGCAGCGCGGCATCGCCAACCACCACCACGCTGGCCATCAGCAGCGCCACTTCCTGGGTGAAGCCCTGGCGCAGCCCATAGACCGGCAGCAGGGTCAGCATCATCGCCTCGAAAGCGGCGAACAGCGCCACCGCCCAGGCGATCGCCGGAAGCTTGCGGCAGAAGGCGAACAGACCTCGCCCGGAAGCACCATGGGCATCCACACGCGGCGCGCCGGAGCGGCCGAGCAGCACCAGCGAACCGCCGACCAGCAGGCCGGTGCCGGTCCAGAACGCCGAGTCGTTGTCGGTGCCGAGCACACTCAGCAGCAGCGGCCCGGACAGCTGGCTCAGCGCATAGCCGGTGCCATACAGGGCCACCAGGCGACCGCGCCATTTTTCCGGGGCCAACTGGTTGATCCAGCTTTCGCCGAGGATGAACACCATCGTCAGCGCCACGCCGATCCCCAGGCGCAACGCCAGCCATACCGCGTAGTGCTGCACCAACGCCAGCAACGCCACGGATACCGCGCCGAGCAGCAGGCAGGTCTGCATCAGCCGCGTGGTTCCCAGCCGGGCGGCGAGATGGCCTGCCAGCGACGCGCCGAGCAGCACGCCGACCGCCGGAGTCGCCGCCATCACGCCGATCGCGAAATTGCCGTAACCCCAGCCCTCCAGGCGCAGCGACACCAGCGGCATGGTCACGCCCAGCGCCAGCCCGATGCTGATCACCGCCGCACAGACGGCGAAATAAGTCCCCCAACGCATGGTCGATCTCTCTTCTTTCACGGCAGCAAAGCAAACGGCCGGGTTCCCAAGGAAACCCGGCCGCAGGTAGGGCTCGCAATGAGCCGGCCCCGTGTACCGGGGCGGACCTTCTTGTTCGCGGGTCGGGCCCGCTGAGCGTGTTATGGAATCTGCCGGAGCCTCGCGAGCGACAGACGAGCTGCGCTCAACGCCGCGCGGCAGACTCCGAACGGGTTCCTACAGCTTGATCCAGGTGGACTTCAGCTCGGTGTACTTGTCGAAGGCGTGCAGCGACTTGTCGCGGCCGTTACCCGACTGCTTGAAGCCACCGAAGGGCGCCGTCATGTCGCCGCCGTCGTACTGGTTGACCCAGACGCTGCCGGCGCGCAGTGCCTTGGCGGTGAGGTGCGCCTTGGACAGGTTGCTGGTCCAGACCGCGGCGGCCAGGCCGTAGACGGTGTCGTTGGCGATGGCGATGGCTTCCTCGACATCGTCGAAGGCGATCACCGACAGCACCGGGCCGAAGATCTCTTCCTTGGCGATGCGCATGGCGTTGTCCACGCCATCGAAGACGGTCGGCTCGATGTAGGTGCCACCAGTTTCCTCCAGCACCCGCTTGCCGCCGGCGACCAGCCTGGCGCCGTCGTCGTGGCCGGCCTGGATGTAGGACAGCACGTTGTTCATCTGCGTAGTGTCGACCAGGGCGCCGACACTGGTGGCCGGATCCAGCGGGTTGCCCGGCTTCCAGGCCTTCAGCGCCTCGATCACCAGCGGCAGGAACTGGTCCTTGATCGAGCGCTCGACCAGCAGGCGCGAACCGGCAGTGCAGACCTCGCCCTGGTTGAAGGCGATGGCACTGGCAGCGGCCTCGGCGGCGGCCTTGAGGTCGGGCGCGTCGGCGAAGACGATGTTCGGGCTCTTGCCGCCGGCTTCCAGCCAGACGCGCTTCATGTTCGATTCGCCGGCGTAGACCATCAGTTGCTTGGCGATCCGCGTCGAACCGGTGAACACCAGCGTGTCGACGTCCATGTGCAGCGCCAGCGCGCGGCCGACCGTGTGGCCATGGCCCGGCAGCACGTTGAGCACACCGGCCGGGATGCCCGCCTCGATGGCCAGCGCGGCGATGCGGATGGCGGTCAGCGGCGATTTTTCCGACGGTTTGAGGATCACCGAGTTGCCGGTGGCGAGCGCTGGGCCGAGCTTCCAGCTGCTCATCAGCAGCGGGAAGTTCCACGGCACGATGGCGGCGACCACGCCGACCGGTTCGCGAGTGACCAGGCCCAGCTCGTCATGCGCGGTGGCGGCGACCTCGTCGTAGATCTTGTCGATCGCCTCGCCGCTCCAACGCAATGCACGGGCGGCGGCGGGAATGTCGACGGCCATGGAATCGCTGATCGGCTTGCCCATGTCGAGGGTTTCCAGCAGGGCCAGCTCCTCGCCATTGGCTTCGATCAGGTCGGCGAAACGGATCATGATCGCCTTGCGCCGGGCGGGCGCCAAGCGCGACCAGACACCGGACTCGAACACCGCGCGGGCGTCGGCCACGGCAGCCTCGGCATCGGCCTTGTCGCAGCTGGAGACCCGTGCCAGCAGGCGGCCGTCGACCGGGCTGATGCACTCGAAGGTTTCGCCGCTGACGGCGTTGCGGTAGGCGCCGTGGACGAAGGCGCGGCCTTCGATGTGCAGGGCTTTGGCGCGCTGTTCCCAGTCGCTGCGGGTCAGGGTCATGGGGCAATCCTCTTCGTTCGTTGGACGCTGGCGCGCGTGCGGCACCGTCGCGCAAGGGTGCCGGCCACCCTAAACCACAGGCGCCGCGGTTTTCAATATTTTTTACAGCGCAGGGCAAAAGCTCTTCTCATGTTCGTTTTATTAAACATAAACTCGGAACTTTACCGTTTTCGAGCTTCCAGGCATGTCCATCGAACAGATCGTCGACCTCGCGCATTCCACGGCTGCCCTCGAGCAGTACCGCCCGGCTGCGGAAAAAATCCTTTCCGGCGATCCCGCGCAACGTGTGCGCGACGCCTTCGCCAGCCCCTGCGGGCAATTCAACGTCGGCTTCTGGGAGGGCGAGCCCGGCCACTGGACGGTGAACTACAGCGAGCACGAGTACTGCGAGATTCTCGAGGGCGTCTCGGTGCTTCACGCTGCCGACGGCGGCAGCCGCACCGTGCGCGCCGGCGACCGTTTCGTCATCCCGGCCGGCTTTCAGGGGAGTTGGGAAGTCGTCGAACGGTGCCGCAAGGTCTACGTGATCTTCGAGCAGGCGACCCGCTGAGCGCGCGCGGGCTGGCGCGTCCGAACAGGCCCCAGGTTTCCTGCAGGCAAGAAAAAGCCCGCCAATCGGCGGGCTTCTTCCATCAAGGGCCGATCAATTACTTGATCTTGGCTTCCTTGTAGATCACGTGCTTACGAACGACCGGATCGAATTTCTTGATTTCGATCTTGTCGGGCGTAGTGCGCTTGTTTTTGTCGGTGGTGTAGAAGTGGCCGGTACCGGCGCTGGACACCAAACGGATCAGATCACGCATGTTGCTCTCCTAGAAAGACCGAAGCCTTAGAACTTTTCGCCACGGGCGCGGAGTTCGACCAGAATGGCGTCGATACCGCGTTTGTCGATGATACGCATACCCTTGGCAGAAACGCGCAGACGCACGAAACGTTTCTCGGTCTCGACCCAGAAACGGTGATGCTGCAGGTTCGGCAGGAAACGACGACGGGTTTTGTTGTTTGCGTGGGAAATGTTATTCCCGGTTACCGGACCCTTACCGGTAACTTGACAGACTCTCGACATGACTCAGCCCTCTGTAACCACATGCCCAACCCGGCATGGGTTGGCCGCTTGATCTCTCTGATTCGGCGCTTGGCGCCACGTTTCTTCGGGGTCTTACTGGCTGCGCCTTCGTGGGAAGGAACCAGGCCCCTAGAAAAGAGCGCTGCTTTATACCAGAACACCCCTACCCTAGCAAGGCGAAACATGCCATCGCCGAAGCGGGCGCCCGCGGCGCTACCGGCGCGCAGTGTGGGCGGCGGGGCTGTGCGGCGCACTACCGTCCGTCGCCGCAAAGCCGTTGTTCCGCCGCAGTGCATGGTCTACGGTAAGCCCCCCGCGCCAGTCCACAGGAGTTCGCCGTGCGCCGCGCCATTCTATCCCTGCTGTTCTGCCCGTTGCTGGCGAACGCCGCCACCCTCGCCGTGTGCACCGAAGCCAGTCCGGACGGCTTCGACGTGGTCCAGTACAACTCGCTGACCACCACCAACGCCTCGGCCGACGTGCTGATGAACCGCCTGGTGGAGTTCGATGCCGAGAAAGGCACCCTGGTGCCGAGCCTGGCGACGCGCTGGGAGGTTTCCGCCGACGGCCTGAGCTACCGTTTCACGCTGCGCGACGACGTGAAGTTCCACAGCACCGACTACTTCACCCCGAGCCGCACGCTGAACGCCAGCGACGTGCTGTTCAGTTTCCGCCGCATGCTCGACCCCGAAAATCCCTGGTACAAGACCGCGCCGGCCGGCTACCCGCACGCCCAGTCGATGCAGTGGCCGAGCCTGGTGGAACGCATCGAGTCCAGCGACCCGCACAGCGTGACGATCGTCCTCAAGCACCCGGACGCGACCTTCCTCGCCACCCTGAGCATGGGTTTCGCCTCCATCTATTCCGCCGAATACGCCGCCCAGCTGATGGCCGCCGGTACGCCGGAGAAGCTCAACAGCCAGCCGATCGGCAGCGGCCCGTTCATCCTCAAGCGCTACCAGAAGGATTCGGCGGTGCGATACATCGCCAACCCGGACTACTTCGCCGGCAAGCCGGTGGCCGATGCGCTGATCTTCGCCATCACCCCGGACGCCAACGTGCGCCTGCAGCGCCTGCGCCGCAACGAGTGCCAGATCGCCCTGTCGCCGAAACCGCAGGACGTGCGCGAGGCGCAGGCCGACGCCAAGCTGAAGGTGATCGAGACGCCCGCCTTCATGACCGCCTTCGTCGCGTTGAACAGCCAGCATCCGCCGCTGGACCAGGCCAAGGTGCGCCAGGCGATCAACCTGGCGTTCGACCGGCAGAACTACCTGAAGGTGGTCTTCGAGGGCAGCGCGACGGCCGCCAGCGGCCCCTATCCGCCGAACACCTGGAGCTACGCCAAGGACCTGCCGGGCTATGCCTACGATCCCCTGCAGGCTCGCCAGCTGCTGGCCGAGGCCGGCCTGGACAACGGTTTCAAGACGACGATCTGGACCCGCCCCTCCGGCAGCCTGCTCAACCCGAACCCCGGTCTCGGCGCGCAGATGCTCCAGGCCGACCTGGCCAAGGTCGGCATCCAGGCCGAGATCCGCACGCTGGAATGGGGCGAGCTGATCCGCCGCGCCAAGGCCGGCGAGCACGATCTGCTGTTCATGGGCTGGGCTGGCGACAACGGCGATCCGGACAACTTCCTCACTCCGCAGTTTTCCTGCGCGTCGGTGCAATCCGGGCTCAACTTCGCGCGCTATTGCGATCCGCGCCTGGACGGGCTGATCGGCGACGGCAAGCGCACCTCCGACCAGGCCAGGCGCAGCGCGCTGTACCAGCAGGCGCAGCAACTGATCCAGGAGCAGGCGCTGTGGCTGCCGCTGGCGCACCCGACTGCCAGCGCGCTGGTGCGCGCCGATGTCGAGGGTTACCGGGTCAGCCCGTTCGGGCGGCAGGACTTCGCGAACGTCAAAGGCGGGCGCTGAGCGGCGCTGGTCAGAGCGCTTCGGCGCGGATCGAGACGCCCATCTCGTGGGTCGCCTCCGGTGCCAGGACGATGCAGTCGTCCATGACGTTGGCGGTTTCGATGCAGAGCATCCGCTGCCAGGCGTCGTCGGCGAACTGCGAGAGCCGTGCGGCCTTGTCGATCCACGGGTTCCACAGCACGGCCGAATCCGAGCCGCTGGCCTGCAGCACGATGCGCCGCTGCCAGGCCGGGTCGACGATGCTCAGTGTCGGCGGCAGGTCTAGGTAGATGCGGTCGGTCTCGCCGGTGAAGCGCAGCGTGCCCTCCTGGCGGCGCTCCTGCCAGTTCTCCAGCGTCTCGATGTAGCGGCGCCCTTCGAGCCCCTCGACGCTGACCTGATGAATGTCGCCGACCGCAAAGTAGCTGTGCAGCGCCTGGCTGAACGCCACCGGCTCGCGACCCAGGTTGGTGGTGCTCAGGCTGATGCTCAGGCGCGTGTCCAGGCGAACGGCGAGCTTCAGCTCCAGGGCATGCGGCCAGCCGGGCAGGCCGTCCTCGGCGGCGTCGAGGATGAATTCGATGGACACGCCACCGTCCTCGTCGGCGATGTTCAGTAACTGCCAGTCACGCGCGCGCACCTCGCCATGCGCCGGTGCCGGCGTATCGGCCTGGCGCATCGCCTGCACTTCGGCGGGGTTGCGCGCCAGGTCGCCGAACCACGGCCAGCACACCGGCACACCGCCACGCACCGATTGGCCGCGGACGAACGCGGCATCCTCGCTGAGCCAGATCAGCGGGCGTCCGCCGGCCGGGGTGTAGGCGAGCACCTGGGCGCCCTGTTCGGCGATCAGCAGCTCGGCGCCGTCGGCGCCGCGAATCTGCCAGCAGGCGAGGTCGCCACGGTCGATGCGTTCGATGTGTGCGCTGCGGGAGGCCAGGGCCATGCGGGGATCTCCGAAAAAACGTCGCCGGGGTGGCGGACACGCCGCGGCACCGACGCGAGGGGCGACGGCGCGCGGCAGGTGAAGAAAGCGCTCAGCGGCGCGGCGGTACCGGGCGGGTGCGCCCGCTGCCGTCGATGGCGACGAAGACGAACACCGCCTCGGTGACCTTGCGCCATTCGCTGGACAGCGGGTCGTCGCTCCACACCTCGACCAGCATCTGGATCGAGCTGCGCCCGACTTCCAGGGCCTCGGTATAAAAGGAAAGCTGCGCGCCGACGGCCACCGGAACCAGGAACGCCATGCGGTCGATGGCTACGGTGGCGACACGGCCGCCGGCGACCTTGCTCGCCATGGCGGTGCCGGCGAGGTCCATCTGCGCGACCAGCCAGCCGCCGAAGATGTCGCCGAAACCGTTGGTTTCGCGCGGTAGAGCGGTTATCTGCAAGGCCAGGTCACCCTGGGGGGTGAGGTTTTCTTCTTCGATCTCGATCATTGCCTGGAAGCCTCAGCCTCTCAATTTATTGGAATTGGAGAGACGCGGTTTAAGTGGGGAATTCCGCAAAGACCCCGTCGGATCACGACGACGCGGTTATGTGCCGCTCGCCGGACGGACGATCTTTGCGCAATGCCCCCGGCGACGCGCGTCGTGACGGGCGGCGCTGCCGTGCCGGCAGTATATCGGCGGATGCGTCGAGCGACGACCGCAGGGTTCCGCTTTTCGCGAGGCTCCCCGCAAAAGCTGTGTCGATGTGTCGCAATTTGCTAGAGTCCGCGGCTGCGGCGGCTCAACGCCGCGGCCCTCCACGAGAAACAACACCGCCATGCATGCCCTGCCTACCGGTTCCGCGCCGGTGACGCGCCCGTTGACCCGCAACGACTACAAGACGCTCGCCCTCTCCGCCCTTGGCGGCGCGCTGGAGTTCTACGATTTCATCATTTTCGTGTTCTTCGCCACCGTGGTCGGCAAATTGTTCTTCCCCGTCGACATGCCCGAGTGGCTGCGCCTGCTGCAGACCTTCGGCATCTTCGCCGCCGGCTACCTGGCGCGCCCGCTGGGCGGCATCGTCATGGCGCACTTCGGCGACCTGCTCGGGCGCAAGCGCATGTTCACCCTGAGCATCTTCCTGATGGCGGTGCCGACGCTGCTGATGGGCCTGCTGCCGACCTACGCGCAGATCGGCATCCTCGCGCCGCTGGCGCTGCTCCTGCTGCGGGTGATCCAGGGCGCGGCGATCGGCGGCGAAGTGCCGGGCGCCTGGGTGTTCGTCGCCGAACACGTGCCGCGGCGCAACGTCGGCTACGCCTGCGGCACCCTGACCTCGGGGCTGACCACGGGCATCCTGCTCGGCTCGCTGATGGCGACGCTGATCAACAGCCTCTACAGCGCCGAGGACATCGCCGCCTGGGCCTGGCGCGTGCCCTTCGTCATCGGCGGCGTGTTCGGCCTGTTCTCGGTCTACCTGCGCCGCTGGCTGCACGAAACCCCGGTGTTCGCCGAATTGCAGCAACGCAAGGCGCTGGCCGACGAACTGCCGCTGAAGACCGTGCTGCGCGGCCATCGCCGCGCGGTGGCGATCTCCATGCTGCTGACCTGGGTGCTTTCCGCCGGCATCGTGGTGGTGATCCTGATGACCCCCAGCGTGCTGCAGAGCGCCTACGGCTTCGACGCCGCGCAGGCGCTGAAGGCCAACAGCCTGGCCATCGTCATGCTCAGCCTCGGTTGCATCGCTGCCGGCGCGCTGGCCGACCGCGTCGGCGCCGGGAAAGTGTTCGTCGTCGGCAGCCTGCTGCTGGCCGCCAGTTCCTGGACCTTCTACAGCCAGCTGCACGCCCACCCGGACCTGCTGTTCCCGCTCTACGCGCTGACCGGCCTGTGCGTCGGCACCATCGGCGCCGTGCCTTTCGTGATGGTCAACGCCTTCCCCGCCGCCGTCCGCTTCACCGGGCTGTCGTTCTCCTACAATCTGGCCTACGCGATCTTCGGCGGGCTGACGCCGATGAGCGTCGCGCTGTTGCTCAAATACAGCCCGCTCGGCCCGGCCTACTACGTGCTGGCGCTGTGCGGCCTGGGCCTGGCGCTGGGTCTCTACCTGCTCGACGCCGAGCGCTGGCAAGCCACCCCGCACTGACCGCCACGCGCCATTCCGAGGCCCGCCCCGCGCGGGCCTCGGCATTTCTGTGGTCGTCATTCAATTGTCATAAACCTTTCATAGAGTGTTCATACGGCCTGCCGATACTGGCCCCCGTTCGACCCACACTGGAATGCTAGGAGCAAGGCATGAAACTGAATCGTCTAATGGCGGCCCTGACCTTCGTCGCCGCTGGCGTAGGCACCGCAAGCGCGTTCGCCGCGATCGACCCGGCGCTGCCCACCTATGAGAAAACCTCCGGAGTGTCCGGCAACCTGTCCAGCGTCGGTTCCGACACCCTGGCCAACCTGATGACCCTGTGGGCCGAGAACTACAAGAAGTTCTACCCCAACGTGAACATCCAGATTCAGGCCGCCGGTTCCTCCACCGCGCCGCCGGCACTCACCGAAGGCACCTCCAACCTTGGCCCGATGAGTCGCCAGATGAAGGACGCCGAGATCCAGGCCTTCGAAGAGAAGTACGGCTACAAGCCGACCGCCGTTCCGGTCGCGATCGATGCCCTGGCCGTGTTCGTGCACAAGGACAACCCGATCAAGCAGCTGACCATGCAGCAGGTCGATGCGATCTTCTCCAGCACCCGCCTGTGCGGCGAGCCGAAAGAAATCAAGACCTGGGGCGAAACCGGGCTGACCGGCGAATGGGCGAACAAGCCGATTCAGCTGTTCGGTCGCAACTCGGTATCCGGCACCTACGGTTACTTCAAGGAAGAAGCGCTGTGCAAAGGCGACTTCAAGTCCAACGTCAACGAGCAGCCGGGTTCGGCCTCGGTGGTGCAGTCGATCTCCAGCACCCTGAACGCCATCGGTTACTCGGGCATCGGCTACAAGACCTCCAGCGTCCGCGCCGTTCCCCTGGTCAACAAGAAGGGTGAGCTGGAAGAAGCCAACGAAACCAACGCCCTGTCCGGCAAGTACCCGCTGGCGCGCTTCCTCTACGTCTACGTGAACAAGGCGCCGAACAAGCCCCTGGCGCCGCTGGAAGCGCAGTTCCTGAAGATGGTCCTGTCCAAGCAGGGTCAGGAAGTGGTGGTGAAGGACGGCTACATCCCGCTGCCGGCCAAGGTGGTCGAGAAAGCCCTGAAGGACGCCGGCCTGTAACGGGCGCGCGGCGCCCGCAAGGCGCCCGTCGTGCCTGACGAAGCCCGCTGCTCCCCTGGGGCGGCGGGCATCGTCATGTCAGCACCCTGTCATCTATCTGTCACAGAAGACAGATAGATTGAAGACCCCCCGCAACAAGCGGCCCTGCTCGCAGCGCCCCGAGAATTCCTCATGAATGACCTGGCCAACAACAGCATGAGCGCCCAATCGAACGGCCTGAGGCTGGATTTCAACACCCCCGCCCAGCAACGCAAACGGCGCGTTCGCGCGTTCAAGGACCGGCTCACCCGCTGGTACGTGTCGATCGGTGGCCTGGCCGTACTCGGCGCCATCACGCTGATCTTCTTCTACCTCGCCCATGTGGTGCTGCCGATCTTCGCCGGCGCCGAGCTGAAGCCGCTCAAAGCGCAGCAGCCCGCCTGGCTGGCGGCGCAGAACGACGCGCTGCTGCTCGCCGTGGAAGAGCAGAACAAGGTGGCGATGCGCCTCGATCGCGCCGGCCAGGTGCAGTTCTTCACCCTCAAGGACAGCACGCCGCTGAACCGCGTGCAGCTGCCGCTACCGGCGGGCGCCAGCATCACCTCGGTGAGCCAGGACCAGCCCGGCAGCCACCGTGTGCTGCTCGGCCTGTCCACCGGCCAGGTGCTGGTGTTCACCCACACCTACCCGGTGACCTACCCGGACAACGTCAAGACCATCACGCCGACGCTGCAGTACCCGTTCGGCGAGGCGCCGATCGTGCTCGACCCGCAGGGCCGCGCGCTGGAGCATGTGGCGCTCAGCGAGAACGGCGACACGTTGATGCTCGCCGGCTCCACCGGCGCCGAACTGAGCCTGCTGTCGATCAGCCGCGAAGAGAACCTGATGACCGGCGAGGTCAGCCAGGACGAGACGCGCATCGCCCTGCCGCAGATCGCCGAGCCGATCAAGGCGCTGGTCATCGACCCGCGCCAGCAGTGGCTCTACGTGATAAACGGCAAGGCCACCGCCGACGTCTTCGACCTGCGCAGCAAGAGCCTCAACGGCCGCTACGCGATGCTCAAGGGCGACGCCGAAGTCAGCACCCTCAGCCCGCTGCTCGGCGGTACCTCGCTGCTGGTCGGCGACAGCAAGGGCGGCATCGCCCAGTGGTTCATGGTCCGCGACGGCGACGGCAAGTCGGTGCTGACGCACATCCGCGACTTCAGCCTCGGTGAAAAACCGATCACCCAGATCGTCCCCGAGGAACGTCGCAAGGGCTTCATGGCGCTGGACGCCGACGGCATGCTCGGGATTTTCCACAGCACCGCGCACCGCACCCTGCTGGTCGAGCGGGTCGCCGACGGCCAGGCCCACGCCGCGCTGTCGCCGCGCGCTTCGCGCCTGCTGGTGGAGTCCAACGGACAACTGCAACGCTTCGTGGTCGACAACCCGCACCCGGAAGTGTCCTGGAGCGCTCTGTGGAGCAAGGTCTGGTACGAGAACTACGACGAGCCGCGCTACGTCTGGCAGTCGACCTCGGCCAACAGTGATTTCGAGCCCAAGCTGAGCCTCGCCCCGCTGACCTTCGGCACCCTGAAGGCGGCCTTCTACGCGATGATCCTCGCCGCCCCGCTGGCGATCTGCGCAGCCATCTACACCGCCTACTTCATGGCCCCGGCGATGCGCCGCAAGGTCAAGCCGGTGATCGAGCTGATGGAAGCGCTGCCGACGGTGATCCTCGGCTTCTTCGCCGGGCTGTTCCTCGCGCCCTACGTCGAAGGGCACCTGCCGGGCATCTTCAGCCTGCTGTTGCTGACGCCGGTCGGCGTCCTCCTCGCCGCCTACCTGTGGAGCCGCCTGCCGGAGAAAGTCCGCCTGGCGATTCCCGATGGCTGGGAAGCGGCGCTGCTGATCCCGGTGATCCTCGGCGTCGGCGCGTTGTCGCTGGGCATGAGCGGGCATATGGAGAACTGGCTGTTCGGCGGCGACATGCGGCATTGGCTGTCCAACGACCTCGGCATCGCCTTCGACCAGCGCAACGCCCTGGTGGTCGGCCTGGCGATGGGCTTCGCAGTGATCCCGAACATCTTCTCGATCGCCGAGGACGCCGTGTTCAGCGTGCCGAAAAGCCTCACTTTCGGCTCTCTGGCTCTCGGCGCGACGCCCTGGCAGACCATGACCCGCGTGGTGATCCTCACCGCCAGCCCGGGGATCTTCTCGGCGTTGATGATCGGCCTCGGCCGCGCGGTGGGCGAGACCATGATCGTGCTGATGGCCACCGGCAACACGCCGATCATGGACATGAACATCTTCGAGGGCCTGCGCACCCTGGCGGCCAACACCGCGGTGGAAATGCCCGAATCCGAAGTGGGCAGCTCGCATTACCGGGTGCTGTTCCTCGCCGCGCTGGTGCTGCTGAGCTTCACCTTCGTGATGAACACCCTGGCGGAAGTGATCCGTACCCGCCTGCGCAAGAAATACGCCTCGCTATAGATACACGGCCGGCCACGCCGGCCCGCTGATGGCCCTCGCCCCTCGGGGAGAGGGTGCCCCGCAGGGCGGGAGTAGGTGCTCAGACCCGCAGGGTGCTGGCTTCTCCCCGATGAATGCACTGCACGGCGCGACGTCGCCGGGCGAAACGAACGAAGGTACGAGCGGTGAAACAGCAAACCCTGAAATCCTGGTTCAAGAGCGGCTCGCCCTGGGTCTGGATGACCGCCAGCGGCGTGTCCATCGCGGTGATCATGACCGTCGGCCTGCTGGCGGTGATCGCCACCCGCGGCCTGGCCAACTTCTGGCCGGCGGATGTGCTGGAGGCCGATTACCAGGTGCCCGGCACGCCAGCCAAGGTGATGGCCGGCGAGCTGGTCCAGGCCGAGGAGGTGCCGCGCGCGCGCCTGGCCGGCGCCGGCCTGCCGGTGGACGTGAACGGCGGCGAGTTCATGACCCGCGAGCTGTTCAAGGTCGGCAACCGCGAGGTGTATGGCGCCGACTTCACCTGGGTGGTCGCCGAATGGACCAGCAACCTGCGCACGCCGCAGAACCTGATGGTCATGGAGCGCCGCGAGTGGGGCAACTTCTACGGCTACCTGGTCAACGTGAAGGAAAACGGCCAGGTGATCGCCGAGGGTGACGACGCCTGGGCCGCGATGCAGCAGCGCATCGGCCGCGTCGACGCGCTCTACGGGCAGATCTCCAAGCTGGAAAAACGCGACATCGGGCGCATCAACGCCGGCCTCGAGCGCCTGCGCCTGAAAACCCGCAAGCTGGAGATGAACGGCCAGCTGGACGCCGCCGGGCAAGCCGATCTGGACGCCGAGCGCGCGCAGTGGGGTGCCGAGTACAAGGTCCTCGAAGGTCAGCTCAACGACCTGCACCAGCAGTTCGACCGCGACAGCGTGACGGTGCGCACCGTCGACGGCCAGGAGCAGGAGATGAGCCTGGGCAAGGTGGTCCGCGCCTACCGGCCGAACACCATGGGCACCGGCGCCAAGCTCGGCTTCTACTTCGCCAAGCTGTGGGAATTCCTCAGCGACGAGCCACGCGAGGCGAACACCGAGGGCGGCATTTTCCCGGCCATCTTCGGCACCGTGATGATGACCCTGATCATGGCCGTGATCGTCACTCCGTTCGGCGTGCTGGCGGCCATCTACCTGCGCGAGTACGCAAAGCAGGGGCCGCTGACGCGGGTCATCCGCATCGCCGTGAACAACCTCGCCGGGGTTCCGGCGATCGTCTACGGCGTGTTCGGCCTGGGCTTCTTCGTCTACGTGCTGGGCGGCTCGATCGACCGGCTGTTCTTCGCCGAGGCCCTGCCGGCGCCGACCTTCGGCACGCCGGGGCTGATGTGGGCGTCGCTGACCCTGGCGATCCTCGCCGTGCCGGTGGTGATCGTCGCCACCGAGGAAGGCCTGGCGCGCATCCCGCGGGCCCTGCGCGAGGGCTCCCTGGCGCTCGGCGCGACCAAGGCGGAAACCCTCTGGAAGGTCGTGTTGCCGATGGCCAGCCCGGCGATGATGACCGGCCTGATCCTCGCCGTGGCCCGCGCCGCCGGCGAAGTCGCCCCACTGATGCTGGTCGGCGTGGTCAAGCTGGCGCCGGCGCTGCCACTGGACGGCAACTACCCGTACCTGCACCTTGACCAGAAGATCATGCACCTGGGCTTCCACATCTACGACGTCGGCTTCCAGAGCCCCAACGTCGAGGCCGCGCGACCGCTGGTGTACGCCACCGCGCTCCTGCTGGTGCTGGTGATCGCCCTGCTCAACCTGAGCGCGGTGTTCATCCGCAACCACCTGCGCGAGAAGTATAAGGCGCTGGACCACTGAATGAATTGCGCCGGCCGCGCGCCGCGCGGCCGGCTAACCGAATTGTTAGCGTAGGGAGCACCCCATGCAGCACGAAACGCATACCCACGGCATCGACATCAAGGCCCTCGGCCGCGACAAGCAGAGCCTGCACCTGGCGGACGAGACCGTCGCCCTTGAAGTGCCTGGGCTGAACCTGTTCTACGGCGACAAGCAGGCGCTGTTCGACGTCAGCATGAACATTCCCAAGCAGCGCGTGACGGCCTTCATCGGCCCGTCCGGCTGCGGCAAGTCGACCCTGCTGCGCACCTTCAACCGGATGAACGATCTGGTCGATGGCTGCCGCGTCGACGGCGAGATCCTCCTCGACGGCCAGAACATCTACCGCAAGGGCGTGGAAGTCGCCGAGCTGCGCCGCCGCGTCGGCATGGTTTTCCAGAAGCCCAACCCGTTCCCCAAGAGCATCTACGAGAACGTCGTCTACGGCCTGCGCATCCAGGGCATCAACCAGAAGCGCGTGCTCGACGAAGCGGTGGAATGGTCGCTGAAGAGCGCCGCGCTGTGGGACGAGGTGAAGGACCGCCTGCACGACTCCGCCCTCGGCCTCTCCGGCGGCCAGCAACAGCGTCTGGTGATCGCCCGCACGGTGGCGGTGCAGCCCGAAGTGCTGCTGCTCGACGAACCCTGCTCGGCGCTCGACCCAATCTCGACGCTGAAGGTCGAGGAGCTGATCTACGAGCTGAAGAGCAAGTACACCATCGTCATCGTCACCCACAACATGCAGCAGGCGGCACGGGTTTCCGACTACACGGCGTTCATGTACATGGGCAAGCTTATCGAGTTCGGCGACACCGACACGCTGTTCACCAACCCGACGAAGAAGCAGACCGAAGACTACATCACCGGCCGCTACGGCTAGGGACTCGTGCCGTAGGGTGCGCCGCGCGCACCGACTCGCCACTGGTGCGCGCGGCGCACCCTACCGTTTTTTCGCGGAGTTAGAGAATGATCAACAAAGACGGCCATACCCAACACATCTCCCAGCAATTCAACGCCGAACTGGAGGAAGTGCGCAGCCACCTCCTGGCGATGGGCGGCCTGGTCGAGAAGCAGGTCAACGACGCGGTCAACGCGCTGATCGACGCCGACACCGGCCTCGCCCAGCAGGTCCGCGAGATCGACGACCAGATCAACCAGATGGAGCGCAACATCGACGAAGAATGCGTGCGCATCCTCGCCCGGCGCCAACCGGCGGCGTCGGACCTGCGCCTGATCATCAGCATCTCCAAGTCGGTGATCGACCTCGAGCGGATCGGCGACGAGGCGACCAAGATCGCCAAGCGCGCCATCGATCTCTGCGAAGACGGCACGTCCCCGCGCGGCTACGTCGAGGTGCGCCACATTGGCGGCCAGGTGCGCAAGATGGTCCAGGAAGCGCTGGACGCCTTCGCCCGCTTCGATGCCGACCTGGCGCTGTCGGTGGCG
>NZ_DEYR01000015.1:1036-1247 GCF_002364635.1 Pseudomonas sp. UBA3153 | reverse complement strand
GACCTGGCGCTGTCGGTGGCGCAGTACGACAAGACCGTCGACCGCGAGTACAAGACCGCGCTGCGCGAACTGGTCACCTACATGATGGAAGACCCGCGCTCGATTTCCCGCGTGCTCAGCGTGATCTGGGCGCTGCGCTCGCTGGAGCGGATCGGCGACCACGCGCGCAACATCGCCGAACTGGTGATCTACCTGGTGCGCGGCACCGACG
>NZ_DEYR01000015.1:0-759 GCF_002364635.1 Pseudomonas sp. UBA3153 | reverse complement strand
CGCGGCACCGACGTGCGCCACACCGGGCTGACCAAGAAGAGACGCCAGCTCCCCGGCGAACCGGAAGAAATCGCGCCCTGAGCCGCGCGCGCCCTGCCCCGGCATCCGGCTGCCGGCGGCGCGCGCGCTTCGCCGAGGCCCTTCCGGGATTTTCCGCCCATGGCGTGGGCGGTTAGCCATTAGCTACTCGCCAAGGCTATGCTTAGGTCCAATCTTCAGGAGTGGCCGATGAGCAAAGTCAGTGTGCTGGTGGTGGACGACGCCTCCTTCATTCGCGATCTGGTGAAAAAGGGGTTACGCGACCACTTTCCCGGCATCCAGCTGGAAGAAGCGGTGAACGGGCGCAAGGCCCAGCAATTGCTCGGCCGCGTGACCGTCGACCTGATCCTCTGCGACTGGGAAATGCCGGAGATGTCCGGTCTCGAACTGCTCACCTGGTGCCGCGAACAGGACACGCTCAAGACCACGCCGTTCATCATGGTCACCAGCCGCGGCGACAAGGAGAACGTGGTCCAGGCGATCCAGGCCGGCGTCAGCGACTACATCGGCAAGCCCTTCTCCAACGACCAGTTGATCAACAAGGTGAAGAAGGCCCTGAGCCGAGCCGGCAAGCTCGAGGCGCTGTCCGCCTCGGCGCCGGCCCGCACGCTGTCCGGCGGTATCCCCAACGATTCCCTCGCAGCCCTCACCGGCGGCAAGGCCGCGGTGATCAATACAGGCCCCGCGCAGTCGCCGCGCCCGGCGGCGGCCCCCGCGGCT
>NZ_DEYR01000019.1:0-7208 GCF_002364635.1 Pseudomonas sp. UBA3153 | reverse complement strand
CAGCCGAGCAGGGTGATCAGGTTCAGGCCGAGCAGGCTGCCCAGCGCCCAGAACACGTTGACCGGGCGCAGGCCGTCGCCTAGCGCGGCGACGGCGAGGCTCGCGCCGCTGACCAGCGCCAGCAGGGCCAGCATCAACAGCGCCAGTCGCGCGCCCTGTCGCCAGTGCAGCAGTGCGGCGCGCTGGCCGTCGCGTTCGGCCAGCAGCAGGGCGCGGGCCTCGATGCGTGCGCCCAGCTCGCCGCCGGCGGCGCTCGCCCGGCGGTTGGCTTCGGCGTCTTCCAGCGGGCCACCGTGTTCTTCGCGCAGGCGCACGGCTTCGGTCAGCCAGAGGCGGTCGAGGGGGGCGATCGGGGGCAGGGCGGTATCGGGCACGCGGCGGCTCGTCTGGCGGATTGAGCCCGAGGATAACCGCTTGACGCCCCGGCTTCACCCGCGCGGCTTCATTCGCCGACGTCGAGCCGTTATCCTCCGCGGATGAATACGACCCGGCTACCCCTCGCCCTGATCGCCGCTCTCGCGCAGAACCGCGTGATCGGCCTCGACAACAAGATGCCCTGGCACCTGCCGGCGGACCTCAGGCACTTCAAGGCCATGACCCTCGGCAAACCGGTGATCATGGGCCGCAAGACCTGGGATTCCCTCGGCCGCCCGCTGCCGGGGCGCCTCAACCTGGTGGTCAGCCGCCAGCCCAACCTGCTGCTGGACGGCGCCGAGGTCTTTCCGACCCTGGAACAGGCGCTCCTGCGCGCCGAGCAGTGGGCGCGCGAGCAGGGTGCCGACGAGCTGATGGTGATCGGCGGCGCGCAGCTCTATGGGCAGGCGCTGGATCAGGCCGATCGGCTGTACCTCACACGCATCGCCGCCAGTCCCGAGGGCGACGCCTTCTTCCCGGCGTTCGATGAGGCGCAGTGGGCGTGCATCTCCAGCGTCGAGCATCCGGCCGACGGCGAGGCGCCGGGTTACGCGTTCGAGGGGTGGGTCAGGCGCTGAGGTGAGTGGTGCGCGCGGCGCACCCTATGGCCTTGAGGTGGCGCACGAAGCGTTCGTAGGGTGCGCCGTGCACACCGCCAGCACCGAAATCAGGGCAGCAGCGTCTTCAACTCGGCGCTGACCGCCGAACCATCGATGTGCAGGTAGGCGATGCCGATCGGCAGCTTGAAGCGACGCGGACCGGCGCTGCCCGGGTTCACGTAGAGCACTCCGTCGCGGAGTTCCTGACGCGGGACGTGGGAATGTCCGCTGACCACCACGTCGATGCCTTCCGCGACCGGGTCGAGGTCGAGTGCCTTGAGGTCATGCAGGACATAGACGCAGACGCGTCCGAAACGGATCAGCAGGCGTTCGGGAATGTCCGCGGCCCATTCCTGGTCTTCATCGTTGTTGCCGCGGATCGCCGAGAGAGGCGCTATCCTCTCCAGCTCGACGAGAATCCCGGGATTGCCGATGTCGCCCGCGTGGATCAGATGATCGCACTGCTTCAGAGCCTCCAGCGCTTCGTCGCGCAACAGACCGTGGGTATCCGAAATCAGTCCGATCTTCATCACTACCCTTGTGCAGAAAATGATCGCGAAGGGCCATCTTCGCACAGCGTCCGGCAGAAAACAGGGATCTTCGGCGAATTGGCCTGATCTGTTGCCGTTTCAGGTTCGCCGCGGGCGAACAGGCTCCGCCAGGCGCCCGCGCGGGCATGGCGGATACACGCTGACTATCGAAAGGATCTACCGATGAGCATGCTCGTTCGCCTCTGCGCCGTGTCTTCGCTGCTGCTGCTCGCCAGCCCCCTGCTGGCGGCGCAGAGCTGTACCGACAAGGAACATGAGCTCCAGCAGAAGCTCGACGAGGCGCGCCAGCAGGGCGACAGCGCGCGGATCGACGGGCTTTCCACGGCCCTCGATCAGGTCCGCGAGCGTTGCACCGAAGAGAGTCGGGCTGCCGACCGCAAGGATCGTATCGCCGCCCAGCAGGCCGAGGTGTCGAAGCGCGAGGCCGACCTGCGCGACGCCCAGCGTGACGGCGACCCGAAGAAGATTGCCAAGCGCGAGCGCAAATTGCGTGAGGCCCGTGAGGAATTGATGCGCGAGTAACGCGCGCCGCGTGTGGGGTACGCGGGCATCGCAACGAAAAAAAGCCCGGCGGTTGCCGGGCTTTTTCGTGTGGGCGTGCCGGTCGGGATCAGCCGTCGAGCAGCGCCTTGTTACGTACCGCGCCCTTGTCGGCGCTGGTGGCGAGCAGGGCGTAGGCCTTCAGCGCGGTGGTCACCTTGCGCGCGCGCGGGGCGGCGGGCTTCCAGCCTTTCTTGTCCTGTTCGATACGGCGATGGGCAAGTTCCTCGTCGCTCACCAGCAGGTTGATCGAGCGCTTCGGAATGTCGATCAGCACCTTGTCGCCGTCGCGCACCAGGCCAATGGCGCCACCAGCCGCGGCTTCCGGCGAGGCGTGGCCGATGGACAGCCCCGAGGTGCCGCCGGAGAAGCGCCCGTCGGTGAGCAGCGCGCACTGTTTGCCGAGGCCCTTGGACTTCAGGTACGAGGTCGGATAGAGCATTTCCTGCATGCCCGGACCGCCCTTCGGGCCTTCGTAGCGGATGATCACGATATCGCCAGGCTGCACCTCGTCGTTGAGGATGCCCTTCACCGCGCCGTCCTGGCTCTCGAAGACCTTGGCGCGGCCCTCGAAGACGTGAATCGACTCGTCGACGCCGGCGGTTTTCACCACGCAGCCGTCGAGGGCGATGTTGCCGTAGAGCACCGCCAGCCCGCCTTCCTTCGAGAAGGCGTGCTCGACGCTGCGGATGCAGCCTTCGGCGCGGTCGTCGTCCAGGGTTTCCCAACGGGTCGCCTGGCTGAACGCGGTCTGCGTCGGGATGCCGGCCGGGCCGGCCTTGTAGAAGGTCTTCACCGACTCGTCCTGGGTGACGGTGATGTCCCATTTCTCGATGCCTTCGCCCAGGGTGCGGCTGTGCACGGTCGGCAGGTCGGTGTTGATCAGGCCGCCACGGGCCAGCTCACCGAGGATGCCGATGATGCCGCCGGCGCGGTGCACGTCTTCCATGTGGTACTTCGGCGTGTTCGGCGCCACCTTGCACAGCTGCGGCACCTTGCGCGACAGGTCGTCGATGGCGCGCAGGTCGAAGTCCAGCTCCGCCTCCTGGGCGGCGGCCAGCAGGTGCAGGATGGTGTTGGTCGAGCCGCCCATGGCGATGTCCAGGGTCATGGCGTTCTCGAAGGCCGCGCGGTTGGCGATGTTGCGCGGCAGCACCGAGGCGTCGTTCTCGCCGTAGTAGCGGCGGCACAGCTCGACGGCGGTGCGCCCGGCCTGGAGGAACAGCTGTTCGCGGTCGGCGTGGGTGGCCAGCAGCGAGCCGTTGCCCGGCAGCGCCAGGCCGAGGGCTTCGACCAGGCAGTTCATCGAGTTGGCGGTGAACATGCCGGAGCAACTGCCGCAGGTCGGGCAGGCGCTGCGCTCGTATTCGGCGACCTTCTCGTCGGAGGCGCTGGAGTCGGCGGCGATGACCATCGCGTCGACCAGGTCCAGCCCGTGGCTGGCCAGCTTGGTCTTGCCGGCTTCCATCGGCCCGCCGGAAACGAACACCACCGGGATGTTCAGGCGCAGCGCGGCCATCAGCATGCCGGGGGTGATCTTGTCGCAGTTGGAGATGCAGACGATGGCGTCGGCGCAGTGCGCGTTGACCATGTACTCCACCGAGTCGGCGATGATCTCGCGGCTGGGCAGCGAATAGAGCATGCCGTCGTGGCCCATGGCGATGCCGTCGTCCACGGCGATGGTGTTGAATTCCTTCGCCACGCCGCCGTGTTTCTCGATCTCGCGGGCGACCAGCTGGCCGAGGTCCTTCAGGTGCACGTGGCCGGGCACGAACTGGGTGAAGGAGTTGGCGATGGCAATGATCGGCTTCTTGAAGTCTTCGTCCTTCATCCCGGTGGCGCGCCAGAGGGCGCGGGCGCCGGCCATGTTGCGGCCGTGGGTGGAGGTTTTCGAACGGTAATCGGGCATGACGGTTTCCTGCGGCTGATCAGGTCGTTATGAGGCGTATGGTGAGCGTCGCGAAAAACGGATGCAAACGGCGTTGACCGTGCGTACGCGATGGCCGAAGGGCGAGGCGGGATCACCGCTCGCGTGGCCCAAACTCAGGCCCGCCGAAGGATGGATGGCAGGGAATGCTGCGATTCTACGCCGCAGCTCGCGCCGAGGGAAAGGCTGGCCGGGCGGCGGGGGCGGTGTCGTTGGTCCAGCTCGGTGCATTCAGGCGTGCTTCGCCGTGGTCGGCGAAGGCACATGCCTGCGCATCGAGTCGCGCCCCGGTGAAACGCCGCTGACGGCGACGATGCAGGGGGCGCGGGAGGGTGCGGCGCAGGCGCGCCGCTCAGGCGCTCGGCAGCAGACGACAGATCAGGCTCTTGATGTAGCGCGTTTCGGCGATGGCCGGGTGCACCGGATGGTCCGGGCCCTGGGCGCCGCGTTCGAGCAGCTGCATGTGGCGGTCGAGGTGGCGGGCGCTGCCGAGCAGGACGTTCTGCAGGTCGTCCTCCGGCAGGTGCATCGAGCAGGACGCGCTGACCAGGATGCCGTCCTTGTTCAGCAGGCGCATGGCCTGCTCGTTGAGGCGGCGGTAGGCGGCCTCGCCGTTCTTGAAGTCCTTCTTGCGCTTGATGAAGGCCGGCGGATCGGCGACCACCACGTCGAAGCGCTCCTCGGCGGCCTTGAGCTCCTTCAGTGCCTCGAAGACGTCGCCTTCCACGCTGATCACCTGGTCGGTCAGGCCGTTCAGCGCAGCGTTGCGTTGCACGCCGTCGAGGGCGAAGGCCGAGGCGTCGACGCACATCACTTCGCTGGCGCCGAAGGCTGCGGCCTGCACGCCCCAGCCGCCGATGTAGCTGAACAGGTCGAGCACGCGCTTGCCCTTGACGTAGGGCGCCAGGCGCGCGCGGTTCATGCGGTGGTCGTAGAACCAGCCGGTCTTCTGGCCTTCCATCACCGGCGCCTCGAACTTCACGCCGTTCTCTTCCAGCCCGACCCACTCCGGCACTTCGCCATGGGCGACGCTGACGTAGCGCTCCAGGCCTTCCGCGTCGCGCGCGGCGGAATCGTTCTTCCAGAGGATGCCGCTGGGCTTGAGCACCTGGACCAGCGCGGCGAGCACGTCGTCCTTGTAGCGCTCCATGGTCGCCGAGGCGAGCTGGGCCACCAGGATGTCGCCGAAGCGGTCGACCACCAGGCCGGGGAGCAGGTCAGAGTCGCCAAACACCAGGCGGTAGAAGGGCTTGTCGAACAGCCGCTCGCGCAGCGACAGGGCGACCTTGATGCGGTGCACCAGCAGCGACTTGTCCAGGACGTGCTTGGTGTCGCGGGACATCAGGCGGGCGCAGATCAGGTTGTTCGGCGAGAGGGCGACGATGCCCAGTGGCTTGCCTCCAGCCGCCTCGAGGATCGCCTGGTCGCCGGCGGAGAAGCCGGCAAGCGGCGAGGCGGCCACGTCGATCTCGTTGCTGTACACCCACAGGTGACCGGCACGCAGGCGGCGATCGGCGTTGGCTTTGAGGCGCAGGCTGGGTAAGGACATGTTCATCTCCGGAAGGGGAGTGGAATTCTAGCCGGATAGTCGTCGCCGTGCAGGATTTGACATTTCTCATGGCGCCAGACAAACGGCGCAGCGCAGAGTCGGCGCGTTCATCCATGGAGGTGCCCCATGCTTCAGATTTCCCGACCCGCGCTGGGCTTTCCGCTCTGGCGCCTGGGCTTCCGGCCGTTCTTTCTCGGCTGCGCCGCCTATGCCTGCGTGGCGCTGGGCCTGTGGCTCCTGGCGCTCTCCGGGGCCCCGGTCTGGCAGCCGACCGGCGGTTGGCTGGCCTGGCACCTGCACGAGATGCCGTTCGGCTTCGGCGTGGCCGCGGTGGCCGGTTTCCTGCTCACCGCGGTGCCGAACTGGACCGGCGCCCAGGCGCTGTCTGGCCCGCCGCTGGCCGCGCTGTTCCTGCTCTGGCTGCTGACGCGCCTGGCCTGGCTCGGCGGGGCGCCGCTGGCGCTCTGCGCGGTGCTGGAACTCGCCTTCCTGCCGCTGCTGGCCTTCGCGCTGGGCCGCAGCCTGTGGCGCGCGCGGCAGCGCAACAACTACCCGCTGGTCGGCGTGCTGCTGCTGTTCGCCCTCGCCGATGGCCTGGCGGTGGCCGGGCAACTGCTCGATCGCGCCGACTGGCAGCGCCAGGGCGCGCATGCGGCGCTCTGGCTGCTGGCGGCGCTGAGCGGAATTATCGGCGGGCGGGTGATTCCGTTCTTCACCCAGCGCGGTCTCGGTCGGACGCAGGCAGTGCCGGCGTTGAAGTGGCTGGAGCGCCCGGCGCTGGGCGGGCTGGCCGTGCTCGCGATCCTGGCGGCGGCGGGACTCGATCTGCAGCCACGCGCCTGGATGGCGCTGCCGTTCGGCCTGGTGGGCGTGCTCCACGGCATTCGCCTGTCGCGCTGGTACGACGAGGGCCTGTGGCGCGTGCCGCTGCTCTGGTCGCTGCACCTGGCCTACGCCTGGCTGGTGCTGGCGCTGCTGGGCATGGCCGCCTGGCACCTCGGGTTGATCGATAACGGCAGCGCCGCGCTGCACGCGCTCACCGTCGGCGGGCTGGCCGGGTTGATCCTGGCGATGATGGCGCGGGTCTCCCTGGGCCACAGCGGCCGACCGTTGCTGCCACCGGCGGGCATGCGCTGGGCCTTCGTCGCGCTGAATGCGGCGGCGTTCGCCCGCGTACTCTTGCCGACGTGGCTGCCGCAAGGCGCGCTGGTGATCGCCGGCCTGCTCTGGCTGCTGGCGTTCGGGATGTTCCTGGCGCGTTATGCGGGTTGGCTGTGCCAGCCCCGGGTGGACGGGCTATCGGGCTGAACGCAGGCGCTGCAGGGCGTCGGCGTCGAGCAGGGTGACGGCGGTGCCGCGCCCGGTGATCAGCCCCTGGCGGCGCCAGTCGGCGAGTTGCCGGCTGAGGGTTTCGCCGCGCATGCCCAGGCTCGCGGCAAGCTGGCCGAGGCGCAGCGGCAACTTCAGGTCGTCGCTACCCTGGACGCCGCGTTGTTCCAGCAGATAGCCGGCCAGTCGCTGGGCGCAGGAGTCCGCCGCCAGCCGCTCGCCCAGGTCCACGCTGCGCAACAGGCTGCCGCTGACGCTCTGCAGCAGGCGCAGGGACAGCGCCGGGTGCGCCGCGCAGA